>NZ_JBXWMI010000024.1:0-39004 GCF_059609765.1 Ruegeria sp. YTSC106 | reverse complement strand
TTATACCCCTGAAGCTCGCGGGTATGAATCACGCAGGCGGGATGGCGACAACCAAATTAATAGGTCCAGAACCTAGTGCTCCTTTCATTCCAACGAAAGGATCACACCATCAAACCGCAGGGCCAAACATCTAACTTGAAGAAGCCAACTTGATACCTGTTGAAGTGTTATCCATTCCGCGATAGTTCGGGTAAAATTTCAAGCCGACGCCAAGGAGCTTTTGATGAATGATCAAGCACGGGAAGTGTCCGAACTGTCAACTTCGTCGGTGAAAACGCGGTATGGCAAAATTTATTTCCCGGATGGAACGGATACGATATCAGACTCACTTCGCAAGTACGGTGAATGGGCTCAGTCTGAGCTAGATATCTTATGCGATTTCATCAACGCTGATGATATCGTTGTTGACGGCGGTGCTTGCTATGGCACTCACAGCCGTGCCTTTTCCGATCGCGTTGGCCCGAATGGTCAAGTCGTCAGCTTTGAGCCTTTCGATGACAACCGAAAAATTCTAATGCTGAACGCTGCAGCCGCTGAGTTTTCAAACATAGATGTTCGATCCGTTGCCCTCGGCGAACGGGCAGGTAAGGGAAAAGTCACAGAGTGCTTTGAGGAGAATGCGGGGGGTACCAGAGTTTCGGCCACGGATGAGAGTGGGTCGTTGACGATGGTACGTCTGGATGACGCTGCGCTGGGGAAGGTGTCCTTTATCAAGTTGGACTTGGAAGGTGGCGAATTGAGCGCTCTGCGGGGTGCGGCAAGAATGATTTCGCAAGACCGACCGGTTGTCTTCTGCGAGGTTTTGGACTTGTCCAGCGGCGCGCCGATATTAAGCCACATGTCGGAACAAGGTTATGTTAGCTTCGGCCTAAATACACCTGCTTATAGACCGGACAATTTCTTCGGATCGAACGAAGATATCTTTGCTGGTGGAAGTGAGTGCGGGCTGCTGTTCTTGCCTGCAGAAAAACAAGAGGCTTTTCAAGAGCGCGTTCAAAAGCACCGATTGCCGAAAATCGAAACTCTGGATGATCTTGCCTTGTTGCTTTTGCAACAACCGCAGTATCTCCGATCAACGCTGCCAGGATTACGCTCTGCATCAATTCTGGAGGTGCCTGAAGCGCCGGGGGACGTGGCAAAAAAACTGCATTGGCTCGAAGAAAAACTACATGGGCTCGAAGAAAAACTACATGGGCTCGAAGAAGCCAAAGAAACCGCAACTGCTCAGTTGGCGGTTCTTCAATCCCGATTGAAACTGCAACTCGCCGAGTTTCTGCCTTTGCTCGAGACGTGGAAACAAGACAACGAATATACTGTTCGCTTGGCCAAACGTGTCCGCAAATTGCCATGGGCGTTGTATTTTAGAACAAACAAAAAACACCGCCGAGGCACACGGAATCTCATCAATTTCTCAGATCGACCGCAACAAGCTTTGGACAGGTTGGCAGCTCTGCAGGGGCTGTTAAGTGGCGTTCCAGTGGCTGAATCTGGCGCGTTTGGTTTGACCGAAGGGCATCGGGCAAAGGTTTTCGATGCGATAGGTGCGAATGGTCCAGAAGCTGTTTTGGCGCCGTTGCCAAAGAACATCGAACCCGTGCTTGATGCGTCCAAGATTGCTGACGCATTGGCTGCAGGCCGAGATCGGGTCGTTCTGGGAATTGGCCACGACAACTATCGTGAAGTTACGGGTGGCACGCAGGTTTGCATTCAAATTGAAGCAGAGCGAGCAGATGCAGCAGGAATGGAGTATCTGAACATCCATCCTGTCAGGACATGCAATGCCTTGTTGCCAGATGTCGAAACAGAAAACGCTGTTTTTCGATTGGTCTTGAATGGCGAGTGTATTGGTGTGGCAAGATACGCCGACCTGATTGTGGCGACCACTGAGCGAGCCGCTGCAGGACAGTCGTTCAAATGCATCGTTCATCATCTTCTTGGGCACTCGCCCGAAGCGGTCGCGCAATTGATCGAGGCAAGTTGTGACGGCAAAGCGCACTTTTGGTTTCATGATTACTTTGCGGCTTGCCAAAGCTATATGCTGCTTCGAAATAACCTTAGCTACTGTAATGCTCCGGATCTGGAGTCTCAGGGGTGCACTATCTGTATCTACGGCAAGGGGCGCGGTGCCCATATGAAGCGATTCCGGGACTTTTTCGATCGCATCCAGGTGACGGGGATAGCACCTTCTCAGGTCGCGGCCGATATTTGGGTGAAATCCTGCGGGTACAAACTGCAGGACCTGATTGTACAACCACACATGGTCATCAAAAGTGACCCTCGCCCGACACCCTTACCTAAAATTGGTTCTGGGAAACGTGGTCCGATCAGAATAGCGTTTGTGGGTGTGCCTCTGGCGCACAAAGGTTGGGAAGACTTCAAAGCGTTGGTGGAATCCGAAGCTTTGAACCCAAAGCTTGAGTTCCACTATTTCGGCAGGATGGACGTGGCTCTCAGCGTTGTTAAACACGAGGTGGACGTAACGGCCAGCCAGACATCTGATGCAATGACACGGGCTTTGGCGGCTGTCGGTATTGATCTTGTACTGCATTTTGCGCCGTGGCCGGAAACGTTCTCTCTGACAACAGCCGAGGCGCTGGCAAGTTCAGCATTTGTCGTGACTCATGAAAAGTCTGGCAATGTTGCAAAGCTGGTCAAGTCGACTGGTCGTGGGGTTGTGTTGAACAGCAGCGCCGATCTGTTGTCATGGGCAAAAAGTGATGCCTGTGAAAAGCTTATCGACGACGCACGGCAGCGCCGCACCGCAGAGGTATTGACTTCGGAAATCAGTGATATGGCCATTCCTCATCTTCAAGAAACGAGCGCAAAATGACTGTACACGCATATACGAGTTTTTCATTTAGTTATCTTAACCGTGCCCGTGTTCTGGCCAGCTCCCTCAGGCGTCAGCACCCGGATTGGGTTATTTGGGCTGTGCTTACAGACCGTGCGCCGGTAGGGTTTGAATTTTCGATTCAGGACGAAGACTTCGACCGATTGGTGACGGCCGAGGACTTGTATTGTGAAAACACTGAGCCGTGGTTGTTTAAGCACGATATCGTTGAAGCCTGCACTGCCGTTAAGGGACAGGCTCTGAAGCACATCATGGATCAGCCTGGTGTGGAAAAAATTGTCTATTTCGATCCTGATATTGCTGTGTTTTCTTCGATGCAACCTGTTGTCGATTTGTTGGATGATTGGTCGATTGTTCTTACACCTCACCAAACTATTCCTGACACCGAAGACATTGCCATACGTGACAATGAAATTACGTCTCTACACTACGGCACCTACAATCTCGGTTTCTTGGCTGTCCGAAATGATGAAGAAGCACGCGCCTTCACTGATTGGTGGACGGAACGACTAAATACATGGTGCTATGATCGACTGGACATCGGTGTTTTTGTCGACCAGAAATGGTGCAACCTGATACCTTGCTATTTCGACAGCGTAAAAGTGTTGCGCGATCCGGGATACAATGTCGCCAGTTGGAATCTCAGCAAAAGAACAATGTCCATCGCGGGTGACGGAGGCCTGTTGATAAATGGTGTGCCGTTGCGGTTCTACCATTTCACCAAGCTTGGTCCACTCGGAAACGCGATGACGGAAAGATACGCCCAAGAAAACTACGAAGTTTACGAACTCTGGGCGTGGTATGAGCGTGAAGTTGCCCGTTTCTCTGACCCATTAATCCCGTCGGGGTGGTGGTACTATGGTGTATTCGAAGATGGAACAAAAGTGCCGAAGGGGGCTCGGGAACTATACCGGGACAGCGCTGATCTTCGGAAACGTTTTCCCGATCCATTCAAAGATGGCTATCTTAAGTGGCTGAAGGAGAATACTGATCAGTTTACATAGTGAACCTTTTCATCGACTTATGAACCATGCGGTTCAGATGCTGAACAACCCCTGATCACTTTCACTAACCTGGTGATACATCCATGAGCCTCCCTCCACGCAAGATAGTTTATTCCAAAACGCATGATGCAAATCTGGTGGACTACCCAATCAGAGACATCGACGAAGATCTAATATTCACCGAACTTTTCCTGAAGTCGCGGGATTTCACCATGACGGGAAAAGACGCAATGTTTGCGCTTCATAACGCTTGCAAGTACGTGCATGCGTCAGGGATCTCTGGCGACTTTGTTGAATGTGGTACTTGGATGGGAGGCAGCGCCATTCTTGCCGGGCTAACCTTCGAAAGGCTTGGTGCCCCCCGCAACCTTTGGCTCTACGACACCTTTGAGGGAATGACTGCTCCAACCGAAGCAGATGTAGATGTCAATGGTGAAAGCGCGTCGACACTGATGGAAGAATTTGGCGACGAGACAGGGTGGTGCTACGCATCGCAGGAACAGGTTTCCCAAAACTTCGGATCTGCTGGGATTTCAGCGCAAAACGTCCGCTTCGTGAAGGGAGACGTTATGGAGACGTTGAAAGATCAACTGCCAGAGCAAATTTCAGTATTGCGTCTTGATACGGATTGGTACGAATCCACGAGGTTTGAGCTGGAGGTTCTCTACCCGAGACTAGCTCCGGGCGGCGTTCTGATTATCGACGATTACGGACATTGGTCCGGCTCTCGCCAAGCGACTGACGAATACTTTTCGACCATTCGCACGCCGATGCTGAATCGGGTGAACGATCAGGTCAGGCTTTGCATAAAAATATGAGAACTCAAAGAGAGGCAATCTAATGGTAGATTCAATCCAAGACAGAAAATCAAGGATTGCGGAAACTGCGGAAAAGCTCTTGTCCGAGCAGGAGCGAGCGAAATTCTCGCTCGTCCCGACTATTATCGAGCAATGGATGAGCGATGCAGGAGGGCTGGACGGAAGAAAGATTCTTGATTTTGGTTGCGGAGAAGGGACGTCGGCTGCAGGCGTTTCGTTGTTGTTCGATGCAGAGGTGCATGGCGTTGACATCAACAATGAAGCCGCAGCCTGTGCTTCCTTCTTGCATCAGAATTTCGGGATGGATATTCCCAACCGACTGACGTTTCAAGAGATAGCTCCGGGTGAAACGCCGAACGGTGGCCCTTTTGATCTAATATACAGCTGGTCGGTCTTCGAGCATGTAAACAACAGAATCTACAACTCTGTGCTGAAAGACCTGTACGGGCTTCTCAAGCCAGGTGGGCATTTCTTCATTCAGATTTCACCATTGTATTTCGCTCCGGAGGGAAGCCACCTGTGGGCAATCGGTTATGAGAAATGGGAACACCTTATCGCGCAAACCAGCGACGTACATGATGATATTAACAATTCGGACTTGGACGACCCGCAAAAGAAATCGCTGCTAGCCATGTTTGATACTCTAAACAGGGTAACTGCCGACGATTTGTTGAGTCGGTTCAAGGCGGTTGGGTTTCAATTGCTCCGTGAACAGCGAGATCAAGTGGACTTTGAGCCGCCGGCAGCATTGCTGCGCGCCTATCAGCGGGACGCCTTGAAAACTTTTCAAATTGTCGCGCTGTTTCAGAAACCCTTGAGTATCAAGGAAGTTCATTCCTTCTGATCAAACAAACCTGCGGTCGCCTGAGCCCTACCACAACACACGCGGTTGCATTCCTTTCATATTTTAACGAATTAGGTTGTTCCGGCCGTGCTTTGGTTGTGACCCAGCCCAAACGGCCAGAAATTCCGGTATGTATAGCTAAAAACAGCGCAGACAACCTTAACAAATCTTAGCTTCTGAAGTGTTTTCAAGGAGACCGTATTTTTCAATCTGAGAGCTGGCGCGACACTAGCAACTGTATTTGTCATGCGAGCTGAGCGCTCCACTTTTGCCGTTATTTGCACAGCGCATTCGTTATTGTGAAGAGCTTTCTGGCGACGGCTGTGATGATGACCCAATGTGGTTTGGCAGCAGCGCGAAGGCGGTTGGTAAGATCTTCAGGGCTGGAATGAAATGGCTGGCGACGAGGGCTGGTTAGAACATTAAATGGCGCAACAAGCGCCGCCCGCCTGCAATGGCGCGCTTTCCGCGCATGGCTCCACTGTCATGTGCGATGGGCGCGAAGCCGTTGAAGGCCGCGGCCTGTTCCCCCGAGTGTCAACGGTGGCATAATACCCGGCCACTAGGTGGAGTGCGCCTCTGGGGGTGGACCGATCAGGCCGCCTTATTTGACCGGGCTATAGCACTCTTCATTTCAAACTGGTTGGGGCTCAGGGTAAGCGTTGCGTGAAGGTCACCTTCCAGCCCTGTGCCTGATCTGAGATTCCACCTTGGAGTGATTTTCGAGGTGAGTTTCTCCATGGAGAGTACAAGAGAGTTTCTCATCGGGCTTGGCGTTATCTTCTCACCCGATGGGAGGCGGCGTTGGCCGGATGATTTGAAGGCGCGGATTGTGGCGGAGACGTTGCTGCCGGGTGCGACGGTGAATGATGTTGCCGCCAAATATGGCTTGCGGCCGAACCACGTTTCGTCGTGGCGGCGGATGGCCAAGGATGGTGATCTTGTCTTGCCGGTTTTGGAGGAGGAAGCCGCGTTTGCGCCGCTGGTGGTTTTTGAAGATCCACCTTCGCCACCGGTCCCGGATGTCGCGCTTTCTACGCAACCCATCGAGATTGCGGCTGGAGACATCCTGATCAAGCTGGATGGGGCCACTCCGGCGGCGCGGGTGGCTGAGATTGTCCGGGCCCTTGGGGTTGGGTCATGATCTTCCCCTCGAACCGGGTGCGGATCCTGGTGGCGACCAATCCGGTGGATTTTCGGAAAGGCCACGACGGGCTGTCAGCCCTGGTGCAATCGGTTTTGCGCAAGGATCCCTTCACAGGGACGGTCTTTGTGTTTCGTTCCAAACGCGCTGACCGGCTCAAGCTGCTTTACTGGGATGGGACGGGCCTCGTGATGGCGTACAAGCGGCTGGAAGACACGCGCTTCACCTGGCCCGCCATTCGGGACGGTGCGATGACGCTGAACCACGCCCAGTTCGAGGCGCTTTTTGCGGGGCTGGACTGGCGCAAGGTGAAGGCTTTGGAAAGCCGCCCTCCGGCTGCGGCCGAATGAATCAGGGGCTCAATTGTGCCGCGTCAAACCTGGGCTTTCGTGCTATGCGGCGACCATGTCCGACGCTGCTAACGACCTTGATTTGAGCCTGCTGCCGCCTGCCTATCGTGCGGCTTTTGAAGCGTTGCAGGTTCAGGCCGCACGGGCAGCCGAGCTTGAAGAGATCAACAAACGGCTCGAACATCTGGTGGCGGAACTGAACCATGCGGTGCATGGCAAGAAGTCCGAGAAGCTGGATGAGGACGAACGCCAGCTCTTGTTCGAAGAACTCGAAGTTGCTGTCGCCGAGGTGCAGGAACGCAAGGATACACAAGTCCCCAGCGAAGATGGGCCAATACGCAAACAGGTGGCGCGACGCAATCTGGGCAATCTGCCCGAGCATCTGGAGCGCATCGAACAGGTTGTCGAGCCCGGCAGCTTGATTTGCCCCTGCGGGTGCGGGGAGATGCACAGGATCGGCGAGGACCGATCCGAACGTCTGGACATCGTGCCAGCCAAGCTGCGCGTAATCATCACCGTGCGCCCAAAATACGCCTGCCGCCAGTGCACTGATGGCGTGACCCAGGCCCCGGTGCCAGCGCGCCTGATCGAAAGGGCACTGCCAACAGAGGGCACCATCGTGCATGTGCTGGTCTCTAAGTATGCGGATCACTGCCCGCTTTACAGGCAATCCCAAATCCTGGCTCGTGCAGGCATCGACATTCACCGATCCACTTTGGCGGATTGGGTCGGCAAAGCGGCCTTCCATCTGGGCCCGGTCGTGGACCGGTTGGCCGAACACCTGAAGACATCCACGAAGCTTTTCATGGATGAGACAACCGCGCCGGTCCTCGATCCCGGCCGCAAGAAGACCAAAACCGGATACCTCTGGGCACTGGCGCGCGATGACCGAAATTGGGGCGGCGATGACCCGCCGGGCGTCGTGTTCTTCTATGCCCCCGACCGACGAGGCGAGAATGCGGAAAAGTTCCTCACCGGCTTCGTTGGCATCCTCCAGATCGACGGCTACCCCGGATACAATCGCCTGACCCGCGCCACGCGAACGGGCGGCGAGCCCATTGTCGTTGCCCATTGCTGGGCGCACGCCCGCCGCAAGCTCAAGGAAATCCACGACCGCGACAAATCCGAGATCGCGGCAGAGGGCCTGCGCCAGATCGCCGAAATCTATGCCATCGAAAAGGATATCCGAGGCACATCCCCCGGCCAGCGCCTATCGGCCCGCAAAACCCGATCCGCGCCATTGGTCGCAGCCTTTGGCGACTGGTTGAAAGCTCAGCGCGCCCGTGTCTCGGCCAAGTCCCGCCTCGGAGAAAAGCTGGCATATATCCACCGCCATTGGGGCGGATTGCAAACCTTCCTCAACGACGGACGCGTCGAGATCGACAGCAACCAGGTCGAAAATCTAATCCGCCCGATTGCCCTGAATCGGAAAAACGCACTGTTCGCGGGCCACGACGAAGGTGGCAAAGCCTGGGGGCGCATCGCCTCACTGATCGAAACCGCCAAAATCAACGGCGTCGAACCCTTCGCCTATCTCAAGGCCACACTCGAAGCCATCGCAGCCGGACACCCCAAAAACCAGATCGACGACCTGCTCCCGTGGAACTTCAAACCGTCAAGCTGAAAACACGGTGGGCCGCAGCCGCCGCTTACGGCTCAGGTAACTGAGGGCTGAATGCAGCCGACGCGCGTTGTAGATGTTGTCGATAAAGTTCGGTAAATGTGCCTCGACATCGCCGAAGGTTTCATATTCCGTAGCATAGACCGGCTTCACTTTCAGGGTTTTCATGAAGCTCTCAGCTTGCACATTGTCATAGGGGTTACTCTGCGGCTCATCGATCCGACGAAGCCGTGTTGTTTGAGAAGGTTCCGGTGCCGGGCTGCTGGAGCGGCTGCTATGCTGATCTTCCGGGCATCTGATGCTTTCGGTCGGGTATCAGGTTTGGGTCATGTCGGCTGCAACTCGTTCATCAACACTGCCGGCCGTAGGATCAGGTACTCCGGTACTTTTCTCAAATTTATTTCTACGATTTTTTTTCATTAGAAAGTACTGCTGCCCTGCTTAGACTTTTACTCTCCTGTTTTCGCCTTTCAAATTCGGGCTCCAAGAGTTTTAGGTATTCAAGGCGAGCAAAGGCGTGGTAGTACGAGAACGGAAGCAGAAATAGTCCAAAACTGATAGTCACAATCGAGTAGACTAATGCACTCAGTTCTAATCGGGGGGAACCATTCGAAAATATGATGGTCAAGAAGAGGAAAAGAGCCACAACCCCGGAAGCTATGCACGCCGCCCCCATAATCGAGCACAGGTGATTGAGAAACGACCTTCTTGCAAACCTTTCCCGTTCGTTACTAGTTAACAGTTCGAAGAAACCCAACATGTCGTTTAACTCTAAGCCCGAGAGCCTATTCCAGTTCGTACCCTTTCGAAATCGCCACAGGTTTAAAGCTCTCCTGGATGACCAAGAGCGGTTCTCAATATCTGTTCGGCTAGGAAGATCGCCTGTGACCGACCATCCTCTGTTCTCGAATAGTTCTTTAACGGCATATCCAATCGCATAAAGCACCGCCGCAACTGGCAAAGCGACAACACCTTCGAAACTTGGAAACTCCACTCGCATTGATGGCGACCACAAGCCTATAGGGAAAACGACCAAAAAGCCCGCTGAAATATAGAGAATATCACGAGTAAAGAAACGACCTAATGATCGTATGACTTCTGTGATGCCTTTGTCCAACCTTCCGCTCCACAGTTCTCAGTGAGAACTAGCGTAAACGAGATGGCTTGTCTTGCAACTGCTTTGTATAGTGCCGTGGTTTCTTCGGCGTACGAACTTGTCAAACGAAACGTTCGTTAGGAGTTTCTAGCACTATCGCATAGTGGACAGTTTCCTTGCTCGACTAACGCATAGCACAAGTTCCCGTGGTCAACGGTTTGACTAGGGATTGCAGCAATGTCGGCAATCCAGTCTTAGCTGCTTTTTTGTTAGTTCCTTCTTAGTCTGCGTCCGCGCTGAAGTTGGAAACTCTTACAACGCTCGACACTAACAAACACTAACATTTTTAGCACCAACCCCGTCAGAGGGACGCACAGCCAGGGAACGAGAGGGAAGAGTACTGTGACTCATGCACATCAACAAAAAAACAGGGGATAAATCAGGGGATACACATGATCCGACAGAGAAAACACTTATCTTACAAAGTTTTAGTAAAATAATTGGTGCCCAGGAGAGGACTCGAACCTCCACGTCCATACGGACACTAGCACCTGAAGCTAGCGCGTCTACCAATTCCGCCACCTGGGCAGGTGTCGTGGAGGGGCGTTTAAGCCTAGTGGCGGGAGGCGTCAACCAGATTCGGTGAGATTTTTTGAAGTTTTTTGAATTCGGCTCCCGGCCGGTGTTTTCGGCCCATGGCTTTCACGGCCGTCGCGGCGAATTAGCGCCTTGTTTGACTGGCCTGCGGGCGTTAGTTCTAGGGCGCAATTTCTCAGCAGGAGCCCTCTCATGTCAAAACTGGTGACGATTTATGGCGGATCGGGATTTGTCGGTCGCTACATCGCGCGGCGCATGGCGAGTGAGGGTTGGCGTGTCCGGGTGGCGGTGCGACGTCCGAACGAGGCCATGTTCGTGAAACCCTACGGTGCCGTGGGTCAGGTCGAGCCGGTGCTGTGCAATATCCGGGATGATGCCTCGGTGGAGCTGGCGATGCAGAGCGCCGATGCGGTTGTGAACTGCGTGGGCGTACTGAACGAACGTGGCAAGAACGGTTTTGATACCGTACAGGCCGAAGGAGCTGAACGCATCGCGCGTTTGGCAGCCGAGCAGGGCATCAAGCGGATGGTTCATATCTCGGCCATCGGTGCAGATGCGAATTCAGCCAGCGCGTATTCTCGGACCAAAGCACATGGTGAAGCGGGCGTTTTGAAGCATATGCCAGACGCTGTGATCCTGCGCCCTTCGGTGATTTTTGGCACGGAAGACCAGTTCTTCAACCGCTTCGCCGGGATGACCCGCATGGGACCGTTCCTGCCTCTGGTCGGGGCCGAAACCAAGTTCCAGCCGGTTTTTGTAGACGATGTGGCGCAGGCTGCCGTCAAAGGTGTTCTGGGACAGGCAGAGCCGGGTATTTACGAACTTGGCGGCCCGGAGGTGAAAACCTTCCGCGTCCTGATGCAGCAAATGCTTGAAGTGATTCACCGTCGCCGTGTCATAATTGGTCTGCCGTTCTTTGCTGCCCGGATTATGGCGAATGTGCTGGATATGGTTAAGTTTGTCAGTTTCCAGCTGTTCCCCAACAACATCTTGACCCGCGATCAGCTCAAGAACCTGCGCCATGACAATGTGGTATCCGACGGTGCCAAGTCATTTGCAGATATTGGGATTGAACCGACCACGCTGGAATCGGTTCTGCCGGAATATCTGTGGAAATTTCGCCCCTCGGGTCAGTATGACGACATTCAGAACTCGGCTAAAAACCTGCGTATCTGATCAGCTGTAGGCCATGATCAAAAGTATTACGCCAAGAATGACGCGGTAGATAACGTAGGGTGTGAAGCTGACACTGCGCAAAAGCCGCATCATCAGGCTGAGTGCCAGAAGGGCCGAAAGAAATGCAAAAAGCGCCGCAATTGCCCCATCCCGGGCCAGTTGCATATCGGCCTCGCGCACAACATCCAATGCCAGCAGAGTGCCTGACGCCAGAATCGTCGGGATCGACATCAGCATGGCAATACGCGCACCGTCTTCACGGGTGTATCCCAATTGACGCGCACCTGTGATGGTAATCCCGGATCGCGACGTGCCGGGGATCAGCGCAAGAACCTGCCACAGGCCCATGATGAACGCGTCACGTATTCCCCATTCGGCGGTTTCTTTGGTTTCGGGGGCTTTCTGGTCCACCCAATACAGCAACAGACCGAAACCCAGCATTGTCCATCCGATTACTGTGATCGAGCGCATGGCCGCGCTCATCCCCGTCACGTGCAGAATGAGGCCCGCGATCACGGTGGGAACAGTTGCAATGATCAGGCCCAGAGCAAGGCGGGACTGAGGTGTATCAGTCCGTCCGGTCAGGGCGCGCGGAAATCCGGCAACGGCCTGCTTCACATCCGACCAGAAATACAGCACCACGGCACCCAGGGTTCCCACATGCACTGCGATATCAATGGTCTGGCCCTGATCCTTCAACCCTGACAGGCTGGGCAAAAGGATCAGGTGACCGGATGAGGATATGGGCAAAAACTCAGTGATTCCCTGAATGATTGCTACGAGAATCAAGTGGAAAAGACTCATCTGCCCTGCCGTGTAGCTGCCACGTGTTTTATGCGGTTTATGGGTATAAGGGCGGTACAGAAAAAGAAAGCACGCATATAGGTCCGATTCGGATCTAAATTTTCTGATTATCTATTGCTTTTTTTAAGAGGCGGACGGTATTTTCTTAAAATAGGTCAGCATATATGACTTTTCATCCAGATGCTCTTCCCTTAAAGAAGCGGGACCAAGCCAATTCATGGAGTCTGACCCGTGGCCAAGCAACCGATGCTGAAATTTGTACAGATCGACCGCGTCATGCCGGAAAAGCGTGGTGCCAATGACCGCAAGGACGACTTTGACGAGATCTATACCGAGTTCGCCGCTGAAAAAGCGGCCGAGCAGGCGAGTCGGTGCAGCCAATGCGGTGTTCCGTACTGCCAGTCGCATTGTCCGTTGCACAACAATATCCCCGACTGGTTGCGCCTGACTGCGACCGGACGTCTGGAAGAAGCCTACCATACAAGTCAGGCCACCAATACCTTCCCCGAGATCTGTGGCCGCATCTGCCCGCAGGATCGTCTTTGTGAGGGCAACTGCGTGATTGAACAGTCGGGCCATGGAACAGTTACGATTGGTACGATCGAGAAATACATCACGGATACCGCGTGGGAAAAAGGCTGGGTCAAACCGGTCGCTCCATCGACTGAACGCACTGAAAGCGTGGGTATCATTGGTGGAGGCCCCGGAGGGTTGGCCGCCGCGGACATGCTGCGCCAGGCGGGAATCCAAGTCACGGTATACGATCGTTATGACCGTGCCGGTGGTCTGCTGATGTATGGCATTCCGGGTTTCAAACTGGAAAAAGATGTTGTTCAGCGCCGCAATGACCTGCTTGCTGATGGTGGGGTTGAGTTTGTTCTGAACTGCAACGTGGACGTGGCAAAGTTCCAAGAAATCCGGGCCAAGCATGATGCCGTTATCATTGCGACTGGCGTCTACAAGTCGCGAGACTTGGCCATGCCGGGCAGCGGACTGGCCGGGATTGAGAAGGCAATCGACTTCCTGGCGGCCTCGAACCGAAAAAGCTTTGGCGACGAGGTCGAAGATTTTGACAACGGTCGCTTGAATGCGGACGGCAAGAAGGTTGTCGTGATTGGCGGTGGTGACACCGCGATGGATTGTGTTCGCACTTCGATCCGTCAGGGCGCGACTTCTGTCAAATGCCTGTATCGCCGGAACCGGGCCAACATGCCGGGTTCACAGCGTGAAACGCAGAACGCTGAAGAAGAAGGCGTGATCTTCGAATGGCTCAGCGCGCCCAAAGGGTTCACGGGTGAAGACACTGTTTCGGGTGTGATCGTGCAAAAGATGCGCCTGGGACAGCCAGACGCTTCAGGTCGTCAGGCCCCCGAAGTCATCGAAGGCGCGGACTATGTCGAAGACGCTGATCTTGTGATCAAGGCGCTCGGCTTCGAGCCTGAAGACCTGCCCACGCTGTTCGGACAACCCGACCTGCCGGTCACCCGCTGGGGGACGATCAGGGCTGCGTTCCAAACCGGTGAGACCGAGATGGATGGAGTCTATGCAATCGGTGACATCGTGCGTGGTGCCTCGCTGGTGGTCTGGGCGATCCGGGACGGCCGTGACTGCGCTGATGCGATCATCGACCGCTTCAATGCAAAATCTGCCGTTGCAGCTGAATAATCCCAGCGATCAGGAGGGTTTGAAATGCCTGAATTGCAAGGCCAATGCATGTGTGGCGCGGTCACGGTGACGGCAACTCCGGCGCGAGATGCGCTTGGGGCGTGCCATTGCGACCAGTGCCGCCGCTGGACCAGTTCCATGCTGGTGACGTTTCAGGCCGAAGAAGGCTACGCCGCGCTTGGACCCGTCAAATCCTTTACCTCGTCCGACTGGGCCGAACGCGCCTTTTGCGCCGATTGTGGTTCGGCGCTTTGGTATCGGATCACTCTTCCGGGCGAGATGCACGGCCAGACGCAAATAGCGGCAGGTCTGTTTGATAACGCCGCAGGCAACCCGCTGAAACTTGAACTTTACATCGACAAAAAGCCCGAGGGCTACGCGTTCGCTGGCGAACGCCGGCAGATGACCAAAGCCGAGGTCGAAGCTATGTACGCCCCCTCTGACGAAGGAGACAGCCAATGACCAAATATGATGCCGATTGGGTGCGGGCCGAAGAAGCCAAGCGCAAATGGATGGCCGAAAATGGTCTCTATTCCGACGAAGAAGAGCATTCTTCCTGTGGCGTGGGTCTTGTTGTGTCCGTGGATGGGAAAGCCTCGCGCAAGGTTGTGGACGCCGGTATCGACGCGCTAAAGGCGATCTGGCATCGCGGCGCAGTTGATGCCGACGGTAAAACCGGTGATGGCGCAGGCATTCACGTTCAGATCCCGGTGTCTTTCTTCTATGATCAGATTCGCCGCACAGGCCACGAGCCCAGGTTGGATGAACTGATCGCGGTTGGTCAGGTTTTCCTGCCGCGCACCGACTTTGGCGCACAGGAACGGTGCCGGACCATCGTGGAAACCGAAGTTCTGCGCATGGGCTATTACATCTACGGCTGGCGCCATGTGCCGGTCGATGTCACCTGTCTGGGTGAAAAAGCCAACGCCACCCGGCCCGAGATCGAGCAGATCCTGATCTCGAACTCCAAAGGTGTGGATGAAGAAACCTTCGAGCGCGAACTCTATGTCATTCGTCGTCGCATTGAAAAGGCCGCCTCGGCCGCCGGTATTTCCGGGCTGTATCTGGCGTCGTTGTCCTGCCGTTCGATCATCTACAAGGGCATGATGCTGGCCGAGCAGGTTGCCGTCTTTTATCCGGATCTGATGGACGAACGCTTTGAATCCGCCTTCGCCATCTATCACCAGCGCTACTCCACCAACACCTTCCCGCAATGGTGGTTGGCCCAGCCTTTCCGCATGTTGGCTCATAATGGTGAGATCAACACGCTCAGGGGCAACATCAACTGGATGAAGAGTCATGAAATCCGCATGGCCAGTGGCACCTTTGGCGACTATGCCGAGGATATCAAGCCAATCATCGCCGGAGGATCGTCGGATTCGGCTGCATTAGACTCGGTTTTTGAGGTTCTGGTGCGCGCGGGCCGCTCGGCCCCGATGGCGAAAACCATGCTGGTTCCGGAAAGCTGGTCCAAGCAGGCGGTTGAGTTGCCGCAGGCGTGGCGCGATATGTATTCCTATTGCAACTCGGTGATGGAGCCCTGGGATGGCCCGGCTGCGCTGGCCATGACCGATGGCCGCTGGGTCTGTGCCGGTCTGGACCGGAACGGTCTGCGTCCGATGCGTTACGTTGTGACTGGCGATGGTCTGGTCATTGCGGGTTCGGAAGCAGGCATGGTGCCGATTGACGAGGCCACAGTGACCGAAAAAGGCGCGCTTGGCCCCGGTCAGATGCTGGCTGTCGACATGAAAAAGGGCAAGCTCTACCGTGACACCCAGATCAAGAACAAGCTGGCTCGCGCACTGCCCTTTGGCGAGTGGGTCGGCAAGATCAACGATCTGGACGAAGCGTTGGCAGGTGTGACCGAAAAGCCGATATTCTCGGGCGAAGAACTGCGCAAGCGTCAGATCGCGGCAGGCTATTCGGTCGAGGAACTGGAGCAGATTCTCGCGCCCATGGCTGAAGATGGAAAAGAGGCGCTGGCATCCATGGGTGATGACACGCCATCGGCGGTTTTGTCCAAGCAATACCGCCCGCTCAGCCATTTCTTCCGGCAAAACTTCAGCCAGGTCACGAACCCGCCGATCGACAGCCTGCGTGAATACCGTGTGATGTCGCTGAAAACGCGGTTTGCCAACCTCAAGAACGTTCTGGATGAAGACAGCAGCCAAACCGAGATCGTAGTTTTGGAAAGCCCCTTTGTCGGCAACGCGCAATGGGCCAAACTGGTCGAGAACTTTGATGCTCCTCTGGCTGAGATTGATTGTAGTTT
The DNA here is from genome assembly GCF_059609765.1 of Ruegeria sp. YTSC106. Classification (NCBI taxonomy): domain Bacteria; kingdom Pseudomonadati; phylum Pseudomonadota; class Alphaproteobacteria; order Rhodobacterales; family Roseobacteraceae; genus Ruegeria; species Ruegeria sp. YTSC106. Next base: position 22,762 of record NZ_JBXWMI010000024.1, on the reverse strand, counting down.
CGAACCCGGTCGAGGCGCTTTGAGCAACGCTTTGGCCCGTGTTAGAGCCGAAGCGGAAGAAGCGGTGCGGTCTGGTGGAGGGCATCTTGTGTTGACCGACATGCGCTCGGGCGAAGGTCGGGTCGCGATGCCGATGATCCTGGCGACAAGCGCCGTGCACTCGCATCTGACCCGTCAGGGATTGCGTACTTTCTGTTCATTGAACGTGCGGTCGGCGGAATGTGTGGATCCGCATTACTTCGCCGTACTCATCGGTTGCGGTGCGACTGTTGTGAACGCTTATCTGGCAGAGGATTCACTGGCAGATCGCATTGACCGCGGGCTGCTGGATGGCACGCTGACAGAAAACGTTGCGCGATTTCGCGAGGCCATCGACCAGGGCCTGTTGAAAATCATGGCCAAGATGGGAATTTCGGTGATCTCGTCTTATCGCGGTGGCCTTAACTTCGAGGCGGTGGGCCTGAGCCGCGCCATGGTGGCCGAGTATTTCCCGGGCATGACCAGCCGGATTTCCGGCATCGGCGTCACCGGCATTCAGGCCAAGGCCGAAGAAATCCATGCCAAAGGCTGGAACAGTGGTCTGGACGTGCTGCCCATCGGTGGGTTTTACAAGGCCCGCGCGACGGGCGAGACCCACGCCTGGCAAGCGACCTCGATGCACATGCTGCAGATGGCCTGCAACAAGGCGTCCTATGAGCTGTGGAAGCAGTATTCGGCCAAGATGCAATCAAACCCGCCGATCCATCTGCGCGACCTGATGGACTTCAAACCGTTGGGCAAGCCGGTACCGATTGAAGAGGTCGAATCGATCACCTCGATCCGCAAGCGGTTCGTCACGCCGGGCATGTCGCTGGGCGCGCTGTCGCCCGAGGCGCACAAGACGCTGAACGTGGCGATGAACCGGATCGGCGCAAAATCTGACTCGGGTGAAGGTGGGGAAGATCCCGCACACTTCGTGCCTGAACCCAATGGCGACAACCCATCGGCCAAGATCAAGCAGGTGGCCTCGGGTCGGTTCGGCGTGACCGCCGAGTACCTCAACCAATGCGAAGAGCTGGAAATCAAAGTGGCTCAGGGCGCCAAACCCGGCGAGGGCGGCCAGCTGCCCGGCATGAAAGTCACCGACCTGATCGCGCGTCTGCGACATTCGACCAAGGGCGTGACGCTGATTTCGCCGCCGCCGCATCACGACATTTACTCGATCGAGGATCTGGCGCAGCTGATCTATGACCTCAAGCAGATCAACCCGCGCGCCAAGGTGACGGTGAAGCTGGTGGCATCGTCAGGCGTCGGCACGATCGCTGCCGGCGTGGCCAAGGCCAAGGCCGACATCATCCTGATCTCGGGCCACAATGGCGGCACCGGGGCATCGCCCGCGACCAGCATCAAATATGCCGGTCTGCCGTGGGAGATGGGCCTGACCGAGGCGCATCAGGTTCTGGCGATGAACAACCTGCGCGACCGGGTGACCCTGCGGACCGATGGCGGTTTGCGTACCGGTCGAGACATCGTCATGGCCGCGATGATGGGGGCCGAGGAATACGGTATCGGCACCGCCGCCCTGATCGCCATGGGCTGCATCATGGTGCGCCAGTGTCAGTCGAACACCTGCCCGGTTGGGGTCTGCACGCAAGACGAATCCTTGCGCGCGAAGTTCACCGGCAATGCGGACAAGGTCGTCAACCTGATCACCTTCTACGCTCAGGAAGTGCGTGAGCTGCTGGCCAGCCTTGGCGCGCGTTCCGTGGATGAAATCATCGGTCGGGCCGATCTGCTGGCGCAGGTCAGCAGGGGTTCGGCACATTTGGACGATCTGGACCTCAACCCTTTGCTGATCACAGTCGATGGTGCCCATAATATCGTGTACAATCGTGACAGGGACCGGAATGCTGTGCCTGATACGCTGGACGCCGAGATCGTGCGCGATGCGGCCCGATTCCTGAAGGACGGCGAGAAAATGCAGCTGTCCTATGCGGTGCAGAACACGCACCGGACCGTTGGGACCCGCGTTTCCAGCCACATTGTGCAGAATTTTGGCATGCGGAACACGTTCCAGGATGACCACCTGCACGTGAAACTGCAGGGCTCGGCCGGTCAGTCTCTGGGTGCCTTTGCGGCTCCGGGCCTGAAGCTGGAAGTGTCGGGAGATGCCAACGATTATGTTGGCAAGGGTCTGTCTGGCGGTACGATTGTCGTGCGCCCGCCGCAGGTCAGTCCGCTGAAGGCGGATGCAAACACGATCATCGGCAACACGGTGCTGTACGGCGCAACTGATGGCCATCTGTTCGCAGCTGGCCGCGCGGGCGAGCGGTTTGCTGTGCGCAACTCGGGCGCCAAAGTCGTGGTCGAAGGGTGCGGATCGAACGGGTGTGAGTACATGACCGGCGGTGTGGCCGTGATCCTGGGTGATATCGGTGCCAACTTCGGTGCCGGCATGACCGGTGGCATGGCTTATCTTTATGATCCCGAAGGCAAAGCCGAAGCGTTGATGAACAAGGAAACGCTTGTGACCTGTCCGGTTGCCGTCGACCATTGGGTGGAGCAATTGAAATCCATGATCATGCGCCACGCCGAGGAGACCAACAGCCGGAAGGCCGCAGATATCCTACAGCATTGGGACGTGGAAAAAGGTAACTTCCTGCAGGTTTGCCCCAAAGAGATGCTGAACAAGCTGAGCCACCCGCTGAGCGAAGAAGCTGCGGCAGTTCCGGCGGAGTAAGCCGGAATCCCATCACTAACAGGCCTCGCGTGCCATTTGCACCACGCGGGGCCTTGGTTGTCTGCGCGGTTTCGACAGGATTCTTGCCCGTTCTCCCGAATTTCGCCATGCTTTTTTCACCTTGTAGTGATAGCCATGACCTGTTTCGGTTTCAAATGGTGACAGAGTAGGGGCGACAGGATGCCAACGACATATCGCGATCAGTTTTTCACCTTTGATCCCGCAAGCCCGCCACCAGGAGGAACAGCTGTCACTGTCAGCAGTTTCAACCTGACTGATGCGAATGATGACAATCTTATTGACGTGCCCAGTGGCGATACGGTCAATGGACAAGACGTAACAAATTCCTGGCCGGGGGATACTGTTACGATCAACGTGTCAGGCGTTGGGAACGTGACCTATACAGGAATCACTTTTTACCTGGCCGATGGATCGCGGGTTTTCACCCCTACAGACAATCAGGTGCTTCAGCCTGGAACGCTGGTTTCGACCACTTTTGTCAACACGCAAGGTCCTCTGAATGTCGGAAATCTGGGTCCACCTTGTTTTACGGCCGGGACCATGATCGCCACGCCGGAAGGTAAGCGGGCGGTTGAGGATTTGAAGGCTGGTGATCTGGTCCTTACGGTGGATCACGGACCTCAACCATTGATCTGGGTCGGGTCTACAACCGTCGCAGCCGAAGGCAAACTGGCCCCAATCCGGTTCGAAGCCGGTGTTTTCGGTCTGGATCGCCCCTTGCTGGTTTCACCGCAGCATCGGATGCTGGTCGAAGACTGGCAGGCGTCTTATTTGTTCGGTCTTTCCGAAGCGCTGGTTCCGGCACATACACTGGTCAACGATGACACGGTGACACGCGTTGAAGGCGGTGAGGTCGAATACTTCCACCTCTTGTTCAAGCAGCATGAGATCGTCATCGCCAACGGAGCGAAAAGCGAAAGCTATTATCCCGGGCACGCGCTGTCAGCCTCGGATCGCGAGACTCAAAGCGAGGTGCTGCACTTGTTTCCCGAGTTGGCAGGTCTTGATCCGATGTCGCTGAAAACCGCTCGCCCGATCATTCATCCGCGTGAGGCGCGTGCTTTCGCGATTTAGGCCGTTTCAAACCGGAACCCTGCGTCGTATAGCTGAGGCATGGCTAAGAAAGCAGCCCGCAAATCTGGCGGAAAAAAAAGTAAGGCATCCAGAAAGAAAGTACCGGTGGCGCGACAGGTTCGCCGCTGGGTAGCGCGCGTGGCCATGGCAGTTGTGTGTCTCGTGGTTGCTCTGGTCCTGATTTATTCGGTCGTGAACCCGCCCGTGACGCATACCATCTGGTCGGAATGGCGCCGGCTGGGAAAGGTTGAACGCGAATGGGTGCCGATCGAGGACATGGCTCCGATCATGGCAAGATCAGTTGTGGCGGCTGAGGACGCAAATTTCTGTCTGCATTGGGGCTTTGACGTTGAAGCCATTCGCGATGCACTTGAGGATGGCGGAAGTCGCGGTGCGTCGACCATCACGCAACAGGTTGTGAAGAATGTGTTCCTCTGGCAGGGCCGCAGTTGGGTGCGCAAGGCTTTGGAAACCTCGATCACGCCGGTGGTTGAAATATTCTGGAGCAAGCAGCGTATTCTTGAAGTGTATCTGAATGTGGCCGAAACCGGGAACGGCGTGTTTGGGGTCGAAGCTGCTGCGCAACGCTATTTCAACACCAGCGCGTCAAAGCTGACCTCGGTTCAGGCGGCACGGATTGCTGCAATCCTGCCGTCACCACGCAACAGGTCTGTCACGGATCCAACTGCCAGAACCCGCAGAAGAGCGGCTTCAATTCTCGATGGGGCGGCCACCATCCGCGCAGATGGTCGCGCAGATTGTTTCGAGGATTGAAACCCGCTATCTGCCAAGGGTAAATCTGTCGGGTATTCACTGGTTCGATTGGAAGTCCATGGCGCGTCTGTTTCACGTTCCCCTCTCTCCGTATTGTCGCAAGGTCCGTCTGTCGCTGGCGGAGAAGAAGATCGAGGTTGAGCTGGTAGAAGAGCGATACTGGGAGCAGGATCCTGATTTCCTGCGCCGCAATCCGGCGGGAAAAGTACCTGTGTTGCGTCTGGACGGGCGCATCATGTCGGAAAGCGCGGCGATCTGCGAATACATCGAAGAAACCCGCCCTGAGCCAGCTTTGATGCCGAAAAACCCCGAAGCCAGATTTGAAGTGCGGCGCCTTGTCGGGTGGTTCGACGACAAGTTTCACCACGAGGTGACATCGAAACTGTTGTATGAGCGGGTGAACAAAAAGGTGACGGGACAGGGGTATCCGGACAGCAAGCATATCAAACAGGGCGCCAGGGCGATCAAATACCATCTGGATTACATGGCATGGCTGCTGGATCATCGCCGCTGGCTTGCGGGGGATCAGATGACACTGGCTGATTTCGCGGCCGCGGCGCATCTGTCTTCGCTGGACTACATCTCGGACGTGGACTGGCATCGCAGCCAGGTGGTCAAGGACTGGTACGCAAAGATCAAGTCTCGTCCTGCGTTTCGGTCAATTCTGGCGGATCAGGTGCCTGGTTTCCGACCGCCGCCTCATTACGCTGATCTGGATTTCTGATAGGGTACGCAAGGGGGGCTGTCTGCCCCCCATCGCGCTGTGGGCGCGATTCCCCCCGAGGATTTTTTTGGCCAGATGAAGAGCGGATCGGATCTTAAGGAAAAGCTGGTGCAACAAGCCTTGGCAGAGGGGTTTGTTGCCTGTCGTGTGTGCCGGCCATGGGATGTTCCACTGGTGCCGAAACGCTTGCGGGCATATTTGGATGCCGGTTACCACGGGCAAATGGGATGGATGGCCGCGCGCACACAATGGCGTGGCGATCCTGCCGCCCTTTGGCCCGAGGCGCAGTCAGTCGTCATGTTGGCCGAAAGCTATACGCCGGAACATGACCCGACAGAGATCCTGAATCACCCGGATCGCGGTGCAATTTCGGTCTATGCGCAGAACAAGGACTATCATGATCTGGTCAAGAAGCGGCTGAAACGGTTGGCGCGATGGCTGATTGCCGAAGCCGGGGGGGAAGTAAAAGTGTTTGTCGATACCGCACCGGTTCCCGAGAAAGCTTTGGGGCACGCAGCCGGATTGGGGTGGCAGGGCAAACATACCAATCTTGTAAGCCGCGAATGGGGGAATTGGGCTTTTATAGGGTCTGTTTTCTCCACACTGGACCTGCCGGCGGATAAATCAGAGTTAGACCACTGCGGGTCGTGCCACGCCTGTCTGGACAGTTGCCCGACCGATGCGTTTCCGGCGCCGTATCAGTTGGATGCACGGCGGTGCATTTCATACCTGACAATTGAACACAAAGGTCCGGTGGACCAAGAGCTGCGCAATAAGTTGGGCAATCGGATTTACGGCTGCGACGATTGCTTGGCCGCCTGTCCCTGGAACAAATTTGCCGTCGCCGCGAGCGATATGCGCTATGCCGCCCGGGACGATCTGAAAGCGCCCGGCTTGCAAGAACTGGCGGCGCTTGACGACGCAGCCTTCCGTGCGCAGTTTTCTGGCTCACCGATCAAGCGCATCGGGCGGGACCGGTTCGTGCGCAACGTTCTGTATGCCATTGGAAACTCGGGACAGCCGAAATTGAAAACAGTGGCCCAGAATCTGGTCGAAGACCCCGACGAGACGGTGGCCGACGCGGCGCGCTGGGCGGTGGAACAACTGTCATAATTGCCGCAAACAGGCTGGACGTGTCGTGCATAACCGCTACACCCATCCCCAGCGAACAGTGAGGAGAACCCGATGACGTTGTCTTTGGGGGTAGATACGGGCGGGACCTATACCGACGCGGTGTTGATCAGAGATGAGAAAGAGGTCATTGCCTCGGCCAAGTCGCTGACCACCCGGGCGGATCTGGCGATTGGTGTGGGCAGGGCGATCTCGTCTGTACTGGCAGAGGCGCAGGTCACGCCGGATCAGATCTCGATGGCGTCATTATCGACGACGCTGGCCACGAATGCTCTGGTCGAGGGGCAGGGCGGTCGTGTCGCGTTGATCTATATCGGGTTCAAGGACAGCGATCTTGAAAAACACGGGCTGAAAGAGGCGCTGAATGGTGATCCGGTCCTGGTGATTGCGGGTGGGCATACCCATTCCGGGGGGCAGGCTGCGGCCTTGGATATCGCTGCGCTTGAGGCCTTTTTAGACTCTCATAAGGGGGTTTCCGGCTTTGCGGTTGCTGCTCAGTTCGCCACCCGCAACCCGGCGCATGAGTTGGAAGCGGCGCGCATAATCTCGGAAAGAACCGGGGCGCCGGTGACCTGTTCGCATCATTTGTCCGCCAAGCTCAATGGTCCGAAACGCGCCGTGACGGCTGTTCTGAATGCGCGGCTGATCGGGATGATCGACCGCCTGATCGGGCGTGCACAGGATCAGCTGCGTGCTTTGGGGATTTCTGCGCCGATGATGGTGGTGCGCGGCGATGGTGCATTAATGAGCGCGGAACAGGCGCGGGAACGGCCGATAGAGACAATCCTCAGCGGTCCGGCGGCTTCTATTGTCGGGGCGCGATGGCTTACCGCAGCGGACAATGCGCTGGTCTCGGATATCGGGGGAACCACGACCGATGTTGCACTTATCCGGGATGGAAAGCCCGCGATTGATCCGGCCGGGGCGCAGGTGGGTGGGTTTCGCACCATGGTTGAAGCCGTGGCGATGCGTACCCATGGTCTGGGCGGTGACAGCCAGGTGCATGTTGTGGCCGAAGGGCTACGGGGCGGTGTGTTCCTCGGCCCGCGTCGGGTGTTGCCCGTATCGCTGATCGCATCAGAAGCACCAGACGTTGTGAATTCTGTGCTGGATGAACAATTGCGGGCCACGACCGTGGGCGAGCATGATACACGCTTTGCCCGCCGCGTGACCGGCATCGACACCGACGGAGTCGGTGCACGGGAAGAGATCTTGTTGGAGAGGCTGGGCGATCAGGTTCTGCCCTTAAGTGCGCTACTTCGGTCCCGGATGGAGAACGGAGCGCTGACGCGGCTGGTGGATCGCGGGATCGTTCAGGTCTCGGGCGTGACACCGTCGGATGCCAGTCATTTGCTGGGGCGGGTCAGCGCCTGGGACGTCGAGGCGGCCCGTAAGGCACTACAGCTTATGGCACGTAAACGGGTTGGGTCAGGGGATATGCTTGCACACTCGCCCGAGGCCCTTGCGCAGATGATTGTCGATCAATTGACCAAACAGACCAGTCTGGCTTTGTTAGAGAGTGCTTTTGATGAAGAACAAGATGGATTTGGTGTGCTGCCGCATGATTTGGCGCGTCATGTTCTGACACAGCGTGGGTTGGCACAACACCGTGGGTTGCTGTCGCTGAGCGCTGCTTTGAATGTGGATGTGGTGGGCCTTGGGGCGTCGGCCCCCAGTTACTACCCTGCCGTGGGTGAGCGGTTGCATTGCCGGATGATCCTGCCGGAACATGCAGGCGTGGCAAATGCGATTGGTGCTGTCGTGGGGCGGCTGACCTTGCGCCGCTCGGGCACGGTCACATCCCCGGCGGAAGGGCGGTATCGCGTGCATCTGCAGGATGGTCCGCAGGATTTTACCGCGTCAGAGGACGCGTTGGCCTTGTTGGAAAAGGTTTTGATGTCCGAAGCGGAGGGCGCAGTGCGAGAAGCCGGCGCAGAAGACATTCGCGTGATCGTGGATCGTGACATCAAAACTGCACGGGTCGAGGCAAAGGATGTCTTTGTCGAAGCCATGATCACGGTCGAGGCAAGCGGACGTCCGCGGGTGGCCGCAGACTAGCCCCCCTGAAAGATTCAGAGGGGCCGGGCAGGTGGTGCTTTATTCTGCTGCGCTTGCGCGCTTGGGCAGAACCCAATCCTGTCGTGGGAAGTGGCAGGTATAGCCGTTCGGGATCCGCTCCAGATAATCCTGATGCTCTGGCTCGGCTTCCCAGAAGTCTCCGACAGGCTCGACTTCGGTCATTACTTTTCCGGGCCACAAGCCGCTGGCATTCACGTCGGCGATAGTGTCCAAGGCCGCCTGTTTCTGCGTGTCATCCACGTAGTAGATCGCAGATCGATAGCTCATGCCGATATCGTTGCCCTGACGGTTGACCGTAGTCGGGTCATGGATCTGGAAGAAGAACTCCAGCAGGTCGCGATAGCTGATCTGAGACGGATCGAACCAGATCTCGATCCCCTCGGCGTGGGTGCCATGGTTGCGATAGGTCGCGTTGGGCACGTCGCCCCCAGTGTAGCCGACACGGGTACGCGACACGCCCGGCAGTTTGCGGATCAGATCCTGCATACCCCAGAAGCAGCCCCCGGCCAGTACAGCGCGTTGTTGGGTCATCAGATATCCTCCACTTGATTCAGGTATTCGCCATAACCTTCGGCTTCCATGTCGTCCCGATGAATGAACCTTAGCGAGGCGGAGTTTATGCAGTAACGTAGCCCGCCATGTTCACGCGGACCATCCGGGAAGACATGCCCCAGATGGCTGTCGCCGTGTTTCGAACGAACCTCGGTCCGGATCATGCCATGCGTGGCATCGCGGAACTCTTCGACGTGTTCGTGGACGATCGGCTTGGTGAAACTGGGCCAACCGCACCCGGATTCGTATTTATGGGTCGAGGCAAACAGCGGTTCACCTGATACGATATCCACATAGATACCCGGTTCTTTGTTGTTCAGGTATTTCCCGGTGCCCGGACGTTCTGTACCACTGCGTTGAGTGACGTGAAACTCTTCGGGCGAAAGCGCAGCAATGGCCGTGGGGTCTTTGGTATAGCGAGTCATGGATCCTCCGGCTGAATTATTGTTTGCGCCATTATCTGGGGGCTGCGGAGTGGAAAGCAAAGCGATATTACAAACCGCTCTCGCAGTCGTGCAAGTGATCTGAACAACAAAGATATGCGTATCAATCTAAAAGGGAGGACAAGACATGATGAGATTGCTGCTTTTGACTGCCCTGATCTTACTGGGCCGCGCCGTTCAGGCGGCGCCTCTGACCGGTGAGTTCGACTCGATCGACGGAGGCACATTGGCCATCGAAGACTGGCGCGGCCAACCTGTGCTGGTGGTCAACACCGCGTCGCATTGTGGATTCACGGGACAATACGCGGCTCTGCAAAAGGTGCATGAGACCTATTCCGGCGAAGGGCTGGTCGTTCTTGCGGTGCCGTCGGATTCATTCAATCAGGAGCTGGAATCGGCAGAGGAGGTTAAACAGTTTTGTGAGATGAACTATGGGCTGACCCTGCCGATGACGGACATCACTCCGGTCAAAGGCGCAGACGCCCATCCGTTCTACAAAGCCGTTGCCGCCCGGACCGGTTTCACGCCCAAATGGAATTTCAACAAGATCCTGATCGATTCTGAAGGAGAAGTGGTTGCGACCTATGGGTCGAACGTTAAACCCGATTCCCGTAAATTGTTGTCTCAGATCGAAGCCTTGCTGCCCTGAGCGCCCTGTCGTGAAATCTGAACCGCAAGAATGCCAAGGGTCGTGACGGCAACGCCGACCGCGTCCATCCCGCCCAACTTTTCGCCCAGCAGGATCGCTGCGATCGTGACCCCGAATACAGGGTTCAAAAAGTGGAAAGTGGCGGCCCGAATGGCTCCGATCCGATCCAATAGCAGGAACCAGATCAATGTGGCCAGCAATCCGGGGAAAAGGGTTGTGTAGATGAACGCCAGAGCCAGCGGAAGTGTCGGGTGAATGTAGATGGTCTCAATGATCGGAGCGGCCAGAAACAGCGCGGCTGAGCCTACCAGCATCTGCAATCCGACGACCATCATGAAGTTACCGCCAGACGTCGCACCGCGAACCGCAAGCGTGGCAAAAGTCAAAGCAAGCGCCCCCGCACCGCATAGTGCGACCCCGAACATATCGACGCCCGCGCTGATCCGGCTGCTCATGATAAGGGCGACTCCGGCGAAACCGGCGAACAGACCCAATACACCAAGCGGGCGCAGCTTATCCCCGAACATCAGCCAACCAGCCAGTGCCACCAACAAGGGCATAGTGGAAGCGATAATGGCCGCGACCGAAGCCTCGACCGTTTGCATCGCGTAGAAGTTCAGGCCCAAATACAGGGCATTTTGGCAGATTCCGAACAGGATCGTGGCACGCCATTGATTTCGGGTCAGGTTCCAACTTTGCCCCATCGCGCGGGCAATCATGACCCCCAGAACACCGGAGATCAGAAACCGCAGTGCCAGCGAAAACAGAGGTGAGGCATCCGCCACGATGATCCGCGCCGAGGTAAAGGCAGATGACCAGATCAGGGCAAATGTCAGCCCCATGGCTATGGCGCGCAGATCCATGGAGACCCCCTGTCACGTCGCGCGGACTGTCCCTGATTTTGGGATCGGTCGCAAGCAGTGCGCGTCAAAAAAGACACATGCGTGATGCAAGAAAAGTCTTGCACATGTTTATATTGATTGACTGGCCAATTAAAGATATCGGCGGCAGGACCTGACATATCAAGGGAGGTTTGTCGGTGCTTCTGGAGTACATTCTATCTTTCGGCGTCCTGCTGGCATTGGGCCTGGTCGCTTTCTTCGTCGTGAAATGGTGGAACCTGCGCTGCGTTGGCGTGACACCGGTACATCTGTTCACGTTCATCGCGATCCTGTTCACATCCGGTCTAGATGTTGGCCTGATCATGTTCCCACTGACCGAATTCGGTGGATATGCCGACGACCCTGCTTACGCCTTCGCAAACCCGTTGGCGATCGAGTTCGGATTCTGGGGCTTTCTGATCTGGGCCTTTTATTTTCTGACGGCCTTCTACTTCTGCGTGATCGAACCCCGTGTGAGGTTCTTTGAGATCCCGCTGGTCAAGCTGATTAACAACGCGGTCATCATCGGCACCTGTGCTTTCACAGCCAGCCTTTTCCTGATCTACCTGCCCGGCTATCTGCCCGAGGTCGGAGACGGCGAATCCGTCGTTACTACCTTCTACATCATCGTGTTTGTCGTCATTCTGGCGGCGGCTTATTCTTCGACCGATCTGAAGTATGTTCGTATCCTGTCGGTCGGTTCTACTTTTCTGTTCCTTGCACTGATTCTGGGCATGTGGGCAGCTGCAGGCATGGACGTGACCGGTTTCGTGGAAACCGGCAGCGATATCGGGGCCTATTTCGCCAACCTGCACAAATTTGTCCTGCCGCTGACCGACTATCACGCATTCTACCTGTTCTGGTGGTTTGCATGGTCGATCATGATCGGCCAGTTCACGTCGCGCTTCGTGGGTGGTCTGACCACGTGGCAGTTGCTTGCCGCGCTGCTGATCTTTCCGTCCATACCGCTGGGAATCTGGTTCACCGTTCTCTACTATTACCATCTGAACGGCATCAGTACCGCAGGCATCACCAACATTGCGATGGTAATCGTTGGTGTGACGTTCGTGATCAACTCGCTGGACTCGCTGATCCGACTGTACACCGACAACTTGAACCTGACCGTGGAACGGTTTGGCAAGGCGATCTATGTGGCTGGCAACGTCGCGCTGTTGTTTGCCCTGACCCTGCTGTTCCAGAGCCAGTGGCTGCAGATTCAATGGATCGGAGCCGTCGTGGTTGGCCTGTATCTGGCCTGCGTCGTCTATATCCTGATCACCAAACGCCAGGAGGTGATGAGTATCGATTCAATGCCTGAAGATCGTGATCTGGACTTCCACAAGGTTGAGACGGTTCACTGACCGACCTATCGAAGCAAATCGAAAAAGGGCGCCTCTGGAGCCCTTTTTTTGATCGTCCAATGTCGCAGTTTTGTACAATTTGCGGACTTTTCAACCACTCGGTATCCCGACGCGGACGGCCATTGTCTTCGCTGCACGATTGAATTGAGTGTCGCGCGTGGTGCGATCAACTCGTTCGCGAAACGAAATTCAAAAAGGTTACTTGCCAGCTGTCGGATAGATGAACCCATTTACCGGGTAGGAACTGCCATACCGGCCCGGTTGACTTTCAACCCGGACCACTGTCCAGTCATTGTTTTTCGAGACATCCTTGACGCCCATTTGCAACGACACCTTGTTGCGGTGCCAGTTGGCGTGATTCACAATGACTTCGCGATCGGAGACTATATCGGATACGACGGCCACATGGCCCAGGGGCATCCCGCGGGTTGCCCGAAACGACATTACCGCTCCAACAACCGGTTCCTTGCCTCGCTCAAACGTTTTTCGAGCTTTCCCCCACCAGTCCTTCGCATTGCCGCGAATTTCTATACCGCTGAGGTCTCGCGCGTAGGGCACGCACCATACTCGCTGCCCTCTTGACCGCTTCTTCGAGACCTCTTGCAGAGCCATCAACTGACGTTCAGGATTGAGATCCTCATTGGTTGTGTTTTGCGCGCAGGCAGAGACAAGTGCAAAGAGGCCCACCGCGATCGCGGATCGGGCGGCGCCGGACACGCGTGGCCAAGTCGACTTCTTTCTACATACGATGGTTTGCAAGACGTTTCATTGCCGGTTCGAAGATTAACGGAGTTGTAAGGCGATCAGGCAAGTTATGGAAAGAGGCCCGTCAACGGCACGGCAAGATTTCGCCGGTTCACATTCCCACGTTCAGGTCGATGCCTGCATGGAAGGCGATTTGTGACGTTAGTGACGCATTCTGAACCGAAACATGGTGTCGGAATCTGGTTCAAACCCGACACGCACAAAACATTGACGCAAAAGAAAAAGAGCCCCCCGAAGGCGGCTCTCTATCGTTGTCCCGAAAGTTGAAATCAGCCGTTCACGCTGTCTTTCAGTGCTTTGGCGATGGTCATTTTCACAACCTTGTCGGCTTCTTTGGTGAAGGTCTCACCAGTGGCCGGGTTGCGGACCTGACGCTCGGGGCGTTCGCGACAGTAGATTTTTCCGACGCCGGGCAGGGTCACTGCGCCACCGGCCGAAACTTCGCGGGTGATCAGGCCGGTGATGGCCTCCAGCGCGGAGTTCGCAGATTTCTTGTCGGTTCCCATTTCCTCAGCGAGAGCAGCAACCAGCTGAGTCTTTGTCATAGGCTTTGCCATTTCTTGGTCTCCTTAACGTGCCCGATCTATAGGGCCTCACCGCGTAACTGTAACGGGATATTGTGGCTAAACACAACGAATAGTAGCGCTGAAAACCCTAAAAATATGGGGAAAACGTTGCTTTTTTGCGTCAGAGAAAGGCTGTTTCGTCGAAGGAGCGCAATTTCCGGCTGTGTAAGCGCTCCAACGGCATGCCGCGCAAGTGCTCCATCGCCTTGATGCCGATGGCCAGATGCCGGCTGACTTGCGTGGTATAGAAGGAAGACGCCATGCCCGGCAACTTCAATTCTCCATGCAGGGGTTTGTCCGAAACGCACAGCAAAGTGCCGTACGGAACGCGGAACCGATAGCCGTTCGCTGCAATGGTGGCACTTTCCATATCCAGCGCGATTGCCCGGGATTGACTCAGACGCTGGACCGGACCGGACTGATCGCGCAATTCCCAGTTTCGGTTGTCGACCGAGGCCACTGTGCCTGTTCGCATGATCCGCTTCAGCTCGTAACCTTCCAGTTTGGTCACCTCGGCCACGGCGTGTTCCAGCGCGACCTGCACTTCGGCCAAAGGCGGGATCGGCACCCAGACCGGCAGATCGTCATCCAGAACCTTGTCTTCGCGCAAATAAGCATGGGCCAGAACGAAATCGCCCAATGCCTGTGTGTTGCGCAACCCGGCGCAGTGACCAACCATCAGCCACGCGTGCGGGCGCAGAACTGCAATATGGTCGGTGGCGGTTTTTGCATTGGATGGGCCAACACCGATGTTCACCAGCGTAATTCCCGAACCATCTTCGCGCTTCAGGTGGTAGGTTGGCATTTGTGGCAGTTTCAGCGGTTGTTCGATAGGTGCCTTGGGGTCCGTGATCTCGGCATTGCCGGTTGAAACAAAGCTGGTATAGCCGCTGGCAGGATCCGCCAATTGCTCGCGGGCGTAGTTCTCGAATTCCGAGACATAGAACTGGTAGTTTGTGAACAACACGTGGTTTTGAAAGTGACCTGCCTCAGTTGCGGTATAGTGTGCCAGCCTCGCAAGCGAATAATCCATGCGTTGGGCAGTAAAAAGAGACAAGGGACCAACAGCGTCTTCATGGTCATGCACACCATTGACGATGTCATCATTGGTGGTTGTCAGGTCAGGAACGTCAAACACATCGCGCAGGGTGAAGTCAGCCGCCCCCTGATGAGGTACAACCAGATCGGGATTGTTTGCCACGGCAAAATGCACCGGAATCGGTGTGTCCGACGCCGCAATTGTCACAGGCTGGCCATGGTTCTTGATCAACAGTGCGATCTGTTGGGTCAGGTAGGATCTGAACAAATCCGGGCGCGTCACCGTCGTGGCGTGAACGCCGGGTTCGGACACGTGACCAAAGCTCAGGCGGCTGTCGACTTGGGCATAGGTCGAGGTTTTGATGCGAATTTCCGGGTAATAGGCTCTATATCGCGCGGCAGGCGCTCCATTTCCCATGGCTTCCGAGAAACTGTCGCAAAGGAAATCGGTCGCCTGGACGTAAAGCTCTTCCAGCCGTGCAACGGCGGCGGCGGGATCGGTAAACTGCTCTGGCGCGGGTGCTTCGGGGGTCAGGAGTGTTGTCATGCCAATGGTTCCAGAAGATCTATTTTTTCAAATGTGCGCACGTCGACCAGTCCGAGATCCGAGATTCGAAGCTCCGGAATTACGACCAGCGCCAGCAGTGAGTGCTGCATGTACGCGTTGTTCAGATGACAGCCACAGTCCTGCATGGCTTGCACCATCTTATCAGCCTTGGCCGCGACTTCGGCAGCAGGACTGTCGGACATCAGGCCAGCGATGGGCAGTTCGACCAGCGCCAGTTCCCGCCCGTCACGGTACAAGGTGATGCCACCGCCCATTTCGGCCAGGCGGTTTGCGGCCAGCGCCATCTGATCCCGGTCCGTACCGACGACGATCATGTGGTGACTGTCATGCGCCACGGTCGAGGCCATGGCCATTTTTCCCTGATATCCAAAGCCCGAAACGAAAGCGTTGGTGATGCCCCCGGTGGCCCGGTGCCGTTCAACCAAAGCGATCTGACACACCTCGCCTTCGCCTTCGACCAGACCGCCAATGATCGGCAATTCTGCTTTCAGCGCCTTAGTCGGCGCCTGGTTTTCCACCACGCCGATGACGTTGGCCTGAACTCTGTTGGCTCCTTCCGGTGCCTTGATCTCAAAATCGGCCGACGTCAGTTCATGCCCCAGATGAACGGTGTTGCGCGCTTTTTCGGGCCAGTTCAGATGTGGACAATCCACCTTGATGGCACCGTTTTCCGCTACCACCTGCCCGCGGGCCATCACCATCTCAATCGGCAACTCAGTCAGATCTGAACTGAGGATGATGTCCGCTCTTCGCCCCGGAGTGACGGATCCGATTTCGCGCTCCAGCCCGAAATGAGTTGCCGTGTTGATCGTCGCCATCTGCAGCGCAACCAGAGGGTCGCACCCACAAGAAATGGCATGACGTACGACGCGGTTCATATGCCCGTCATTTACCAATGTGCCGGAATGACAGTCATCCGTGCATAGAATGAAGTTGCGCGGATCCAGCCCTTTTTCGGTCACGGCAGTGATCTGGCTTTCCACATCATACCAGGCCGAGCCCAGACGCATCATCGAGCGCATCCCCTGGCGAACCCGGGCAATGGCGTCGGCCTCGCATGTGCCTTCGTGATCATCTGCCGGGCCACCGGCCACGTAAGCTGCAAAATCAGGTCCCAAATCAGGCGAAGCATAGTGCCCTCCGACGGTTTTCCCGGCCCGTTGAGTGGCGGCTATTTCGGCCAGCATCTTGGGATCACCATGGATCACACCTGGGAAATTCATCATCTCACCCAGCCCGATGATACCGGGCCAGTTCATCGCCACGGTCACGTCTTCGGGCGTGATTTCATAGCCTGTCGTTTCCAACCCGGGTGCGGATGGTGCGCAGGACGGCATCTGAGTGAAGATATTGACCGGTTGAATCATCGCTTCGTCATGCATCATGCGCACGCCGTCCAGACCCAGCACGTTGGCGATCTCATGCGGGTCGGTGAACATGCTGGTCGTGCCATGGGGGACGACCGCACGTGCAAATTCGGCCGGAGTCAGCATGCCGGATTCGATATGCATATGTGCGTCACACAAGCCGGGCAAAATGTAACGCCCTTGCGCGTCGATGATTTCTGTTTCCGGACCGACGCAATGCGAGGCATCCGGTCCGACAAAGGCAATTCGCCCGGCGGCAATCGCCACAGAATGATCCGGCAGCAATTCGCGGCTGTGTACGTTCGCCCAGATTCCGCCCTGAATAACCGTGTCGGCCGCCTCACGTCCGGCTGCAACTGCGATCAATTTAGGGGCGACTTCGGGCCAGCTTGGGAAGGGTATGTATTCCATGGCTCAACTTTCACGAATGCGCCAGCGGGTGCAACCCCGGTTCTTCGTTGTTATGGATTCCTCATGTGTATTGGGTATGCCTTCTGGTCCGGGCGCGCCCGCCGCGCGTCAGCGATGCTCGGCCCAACCTACGAAGATGCCCCGGAGGGGCATTGCCGTTGGGCGGGGGTAATTCCCTTTATGCCGCAGCCCCGATTTCTCGCCGTACCCAATCAGCAAAGGCTACGGCTCCGGGTGTATCCTCGGCCTGTGGGGATAACAGCAGATAGTAGGACTCCGGCATTTGAACGCGGTGCTCAAACGGCGCAACCAGTTGACCGCGCTCGATCAGATGACACGCGATAGTATCATGAGCCAGGCACAGACCGCCGCCAGCCATGACTGCTGACAGGCAAACCAGATAGGTGGTCGCGTAGGTTATCGGCGGATTTTCCCAATTTAGGCCCTGATCTTCCGCCCAACTTGGCCAGTTGGACAGCAGGTTGGAGCAGTCGAAAAGTGGCTGTTCCTTAAGATTTTCCAGACACACCTGATATCCGGGAGCGCAGACCGGATAGTAGTGTTCGGTGCGCAGAATTTCGGTTCGGACTGTATCCGACGGTCGAAGCGAGAACCGAATCTCGACCGCTGCGCCTTCGGCCATTTCGCGCGGCTCCCAAAGCTCGGTGAAGATATTCAGTTGAACATCCGGATGTTCTGTCCGAAATGCCGGCAGGCGCGGGGCCAGCCAGTTGACGGCAAAGCTGATGTTGCATTGCACCTGCACCGCGTTTGGCTGCGCACCAGTAACCGCCCGGGTTCCGCGCATAAGCGTCCTGAAGGCTTCTCGCACAACTGGCAGATATGTGATTCCGGCCTCGGTCAGTTCCAATGCTTTGGGTCGACGCAGAAACAGTGGCTGCCCCAGATGCCCTTCCAGAGACTTGATCTGCTGGCTGACGGCGCTTTGCGTCATGTTCAGGTCTCGCGCCGCGCCAGTAAACGAGAGATGGCGTGCGGCGGCTTCGAAAGTGCGCAACCAGCCCAGCGGAGGAAGCGAGTTCTGCATTTACATAACCTCGACATAAGTTCAACTAATGGGATAGTCGTGTTTTTTTCGTTGGTCAAACCGCCGGACCCCATGCAGATTTGGCCGCGACCAGCCGCGAAAGGAGCCAAGCATGAGCCTCACCAGTCTTCGCCCCAATATCGACCATTGGTCCGAGCGCGTGGATATGGCCGCCACCTTCCGCTGGACGGCCCGGCTAAACATGCATGAGGCGGTTGCCAACCATTTCAGCCTGGCGGTGAATGATGACGGCACGCAGTTTCTGATGAACCCCAATCAGGTGCACTTTGCGCGCATTCGTGCCTCGGATCTATTGTTGCTGGATGCCAAAGACCCGCATGTGATGGAACAACCCGGTGCCCCGGACCCGACGGCCTGGGGGCTGCATGGCTCAATCCACCGCCACTGCCCTCATGCGCGTTGCGTCATGCATGTGCATTCGATCTTTGCGACTGTTCTGGCCTCTTTGGCCGACAGTTCATTGCCGCCAATCGATCAGAACACGGCAACCTTTTACGACCGTTACGTGGTAGATGAAGAATTCGGAGGTCTGGCCTTTGAAAGCGAGGGCGAGCGTTGTGCCGGGATGCTGTCTGATCCCAGGAAAAAAGTAATGATCATGGGCAATCACGGTGTTCTGATCATTGGCAGCGACCCTGCCGATGCCTTCAACAGGCTGTACTACTTTGAGCGCGCGGCCGAAACTTACATTCGTGCTTTGCAAACCGGACTGCCCCTGCGCGTCTTGTCGGATGAGATTGCCGAAAAAACAGCGCGAGAGCTGGATGACTATCCCGATCAGGCCGAAGCGCACCTGCGTGAGATCAAAGCAATCCTTGATTCCGAAAGTTCGGACTACGCGACCTGAGGCAAAGCGATGCGCATGGTCGAGGCGGGTGGCTTGATTGCGTCCGAATAACCGGACTCAAACCCGTTCAAACAAAGCGATCAGGGCGGTGTCATCCTTGTTGGGGCCAGCCGCGAGATCTCCGTATATACGGATTTCGGGCAGGGTCAGGTTGCGAATCTGATCCTGTTCCAGTTTGCGGAACGCTTCAGCAAAACCCAGTTCCTTGAAATGGCGCGCATTGATCGAAAGGGCAAACTGCGCCCCGTGGCGAGCCACGCGTAACAGCGCGGGCAGCACCTCGGGGCCCAAATGACCATGTGTGAAAGTGCCGGATGAAACTATGCCGGAATAGCTGTGACGCGGAACAGGGATGCCCTGTGTCAGATCAGCCTCGATCGCGTCCCGGTAAATGTCCTTGCGCATCGCCTGATCCAGCATTTCTGCGCTGATATCGGTTGCATCAATGGGTCCGACGCCAAGCGCCGACAACACCGCGCCGCACAGGCCGGTTCCCGCTCCGACATCCAGAACGGGCCCCTGACCACCCGCACCGACAAATGCCCGAGCCGTGTGGGTGTGAAGCTGATAATCTTCGCGCGCAGCGAAACTGTCATCATAATCTCCCGCCCACTCCGCATAGAGCTGTTTGTTCTCGTCCGGAGAACTCAGCGCGTAGGCCGAATGCAGGTCAGGTGTTTTCTTGCTCATGACCAACAGAAAGGCGCAATCGAAGATTCGATTCAAGTGCGTCCATGCGGCGCTTGCATCCCGGCACGGCGCAGATCATCAAAGGTGCATGACCAAGACGCTCTTTTCATTTGGCCATGGCTATTCTGCTCAGGCCCTGTCCCGAATCCTTGCCCCGAAGGGCTGGAAAACTGTTGGCACAACGCGAGACCGTGAAGGGATGGCTGCAATTAGGGCCTCTGGCGCCGAACCGCTGATCTGGCCGGGTGAGGCGCCGAACCTCGATGGGGTGAGCCATTTGCTGATCTCGACTGCGCCAAGTGAAGAAGGCGATCCGGTGTTGGCGGCGCTGGGCGATAAAATCGCCAAGCGGGCCCGTCAATTCAAATGGGTGGGCTATTTGTCGACAACGGCCGTCTATGGCGACCATCAGGGTGGGTGGGTTGACGAAGGCACGCCGCCTGCACCGACCGCCAGGCGCGGCAGATGGCGTAAGCTGGCCGAGGAGCAATGGTCGGCAATTCCGGGGCTGCCTGTTCATATCTTCCGTTTGGCGGGTATCTATGGACCGGGGCGCGGGCCGTTTTCCAAGCTCAGGCGTGGTGGATTGCGGCGCATTATCAAACCGGGGCAGGTGTTTTCGCGCATTCATGTGGAAGACATCGCGCAGATCTTGAAAGCCTCGATGATGAAGCCGAATCCGGGACGGATCTATAATGTATGTGACGACGAACCTGTCCCGCCGCAGGATGTCATAGGATACGCTGCCGAGTTACAGGGTTTGCCCCTGCCTCCTGCAGTCCGGTTCGACGACGCCGATCTGACGCCGATGGCGCGCAGTTTCTACAACGAAAACAAGCGGGTTCGAAACGACCGGATTAAGGATGAACTTGGTATTGATCTGATCTATCCCAATTACCGGGTTGGGCTTGAGGCCCTGATGAAGGGCCAATAGTGCATTTACAAGGCAGCCGCCTTGATCATGTCTGCAGCCTTTTCCGCGATCATGATTGTGGGTGCATTTGTATTGCCCGACACTAAGGTCGGCATCACCGAGGCATCAACGACTCGCAGACCTTCAAGCCCCCGCACACAAAGCTGGGGGTCGACGACCGCCATTTCGTCCACGCCCATTTTGCAGGTGCCTACAGGGTGATAGATCGTGTCGGCGCGGGCGCGGATATGCTCCGCCCAATCAGCGTCGGTTTTGGCAGTATCCGTACCGAACAACTCTTTGTGCCGATAGTTGTCTAATGCAGGAGCCTGCAGGATGTCCCGTGTCATTCGCGCGCCCTTGATCATTGTATCCAGATCGCGTGCATCTGAAAGAAACCCCGGATCAATAGAGGGTACTTCCATTGGGTCGGAGCTGTTCAAACTGACTGTCCCCCGGCTGTCCGGGCGCAGTTTGCAGACATGACAGCTATATCCGTACCCGTAGTGCAGTTTGCGGGCATGATCATCGACCATTGCGATAGTGAAATGCAACTGGATGTCGGGACGCTCCAGGTCAGGGGAGGTTTTCAAAAACGCCGCGCCTTCGGCAAAGGGGGTAGCCGCCATCGAGACGCCCGTCTTGCCCCACCGATGAACATGCTTCAGCATTTGCGCTGCCCCTGCCGGGCCAATCCCAAAATTGTCTGTATCTCTGGTTTTGAAGATCAACGTGAAATCCAGGTGATCCTGCAAGTTCTTTCCCACGCCGGGCAACTCGTGGCGAACAGCGATTCCGTGCGGTTCAAGATCGCTCGTTGCACCAACACCCGAAACCTGAAGCAGTTGCGGCGATTTCAAAGCGCCTGCGCACAGCAGGACTTCGCGCTTCGCCCGAATGGCGATGTCTGCGCCCTTGCCTCTCGCCCGGTATACAACGCCCGACGCGCGCTTGCCCTCAAAGCTCAGCCTACTGGCATGTGCATGCGTGATGACCGTCAGGTTCGGGCGGTCAGAAGCTGGAAAAAGATAACCAGCAGCCGCAGAACAACGCTCACCATTCTTTGCCGGGTCGTGAAACTGTGTAACCTGGTACAGGCCGACGCCTTCGTTGTCGCCTCGGTTGAAGTCTTCAGTATAGCGGTGTTGGAGTTGCTGAGCGGCTTGAATGAACGCAAGGGTGATTGGACGAGGTTCTTTTTGCAGAGAAACATGCAACGGCCCCCTGTCGCCATGCACGCTGTTAGCGCCAAGTTCATTGTTCTCGGCCCGTTTGAAATATGGCAATACGCTGTCCCAGTCCCAGCCGTCGCAGCCCAAATCGGCCCAGCCATCGTAGTCCTGCCGCTGACCGCGTACATACAGCATGGCGTTGATTGCGCTTGAGCCGCCCAGTGCCTTGCCGCGTGGTTGATAGCCCTTGCGCCCCTTCAACCCGGGTTGCGGGACCGTTGCAAAAGCCCAGTTGTTGATCCTGGGGCGCCCCCGTAGTGCGGCAACAACGGCGGCAGGCATTCTGACGAAAAGGCTGTTCCCACCGCCACCAGCTTCAAGCAGGCAGACACTTGTGGATGGATCTTCGCTCATGCGATTGGCCAGAACCGAACCGGCCGAACCTCCGCCTACGATGATATAATCGAATTCCATGCTATCTTTCGCACCTCTCGCGACACCGTAGCTCTTATGAGCGTTCGGGCAGCGTTACCATCTCTGTTGTGAGAGTGCGTTAATCGCTCGAAAAAACAATTGTGACCCCAAGTCAGTTTCTTGCGTACTCTGAACGATATTCTTGATAGTCAGGTTTGCGTCGATCGAAGGACCCAAGGGTGTTTTACAAGCCGCTCTCTTCTGCCTGGACTCTCGATTCCATCTCAGAAGCGAATGTTTCTGGTTCTTCTCGGGAAATCTGCACAACGAACGTGAGCTGAAGAGATTGATTTGTTAAAGTAAATTGTTGTTTTCATTAACTAACATAAGAAATCGACGAAAAATGTGGAGTTTTTTCAAAATGGGGGTTGCAGGTCCCAGACCTAATCCGTAAATACCCCTTCACCGGCGCTGCTGAGGCGGTGCTGACGGGCTGGAGAGACGGTCGGACGCATCGGAGAGACGGTGGAGACG
>NZ_JBXWMI010000023.1:0-40386 GCF_059609765.1 Ruegeria sp. YTSC106 | reverse complement strand
GTTATACCCCTGAAGCTCGCGGGTATGAATCACGCAGGCGGGATGGCGACAACCAAATTAATAGGTCCAGAACCTAATATGGTCACAACAAACATCGCCCAATACACATAGGACATCGCTGTGACCCTGCTTGCCCAACTTGTTCGTGGTGATGTGGAGCTCAACCTTGTCACCAAGTCAGCTCGCCATTCTGCTTTCCACAGCCTCAACAGATTGATCAAAACTGCGAAATACACTGGCAGAAGCACAAGGAAAACAACTGTCCAATTCGGGGCCCACAAAAAACCAACTTGCTTTGTCGGACCTGTTGGGGACGTGAACTCAACGCTGTGAATGTTCAATGAAAACGACATAAGCCCCAGCGCTGTAGCAGCAGCGAACACCACGGCCGGCAAGCCCAATGATGAATGGGTGCTGAACATCGCCTCTGTTCGTCCCGCTAGTCCCGAGATACTCGTCGGCTCCCTCGGTGTTTCCCGTTTCGCTGCGTTTTCAATCTCGTCTTGGTTACCTTCCTTGGCAGTGCCAGTAGAAAGCTGCAAATCGCGCGTTTGAATGCTGCGCTTCTCTCGTCGCTTTGTTGCCAATCGCCTGTTGGCGGCATTAAGTTCCGCCCTCCATGCGGTGATAGCGTCAGGATCACCGCAGCCGAATACGCGCGCCAGCCAGCGAATGTTGTCGGTGCTAATCCCTCTGTCGTTATCCTGAAACCAGTGCTGAACTGTCCTTAGCTCGACGCCCGACTTGTTGGAGGCAAACTGGGAGATGGTGCTTGCAAGTAATTCTGGCGTCCATGAGCCCACAGGAAGTCCCGTCTGGTCAGCGGGTAAGCCAGCTCCCACAGAAACCAGATACTTGAACAGTTCCTTGAAATCGCTGTCGTCTTTCAGCGGAGGAACAAAATATTTACCGTGTTTTATCAATTGATTACACGCTTATGGTTCGTTCCGTTTCATCCTGTTTCGTTCCGGTTCGTGCGATTGTCAACGAGCCGCCTTACTCTTCTCAAAGTTGAGCTAGAATCCGCTCTTTGCTTTGGGATGAAGGGCAACAACCATGCAACAGAAAAAGCCCTACCAATCTTGTTGTGCTGGGATTGATGGATCGGGCCTACGAACACCGAGGGTTGACGATGGCGACAGAACAACAAAACGAACGAGCAAAAAAAGGCGAGCCGATCATTGAAGTTCAGGACGCCCACACGGGCAAAACGATGGCGGTCGTTTATGCATGGAACAACGGACAAGTCAGTGTCGCGTCAGACAGCGGGTTAAGAGTTGTGGAACTTTCGCCTGCCGCTCGTCTTCGCCTTTGAGAAGATTGTCCGAAGCTTAACCAGCATTCAATTTTGACGCTAGGTGGGCTGCGTCCAGTCAAAGAGATTTAACATAGTTTAGCTTACGCCGCTGTGTCGCCGTAGTAGGACTCGCTCTAATCCCGGTTTCGAAATCCCCTATTCTGCTGAGAACGCGTCACCGTCAAAGCTTGGCTACAGAGCTCTTATTCACTCTTTAGACTCTTGATCTGACGCCTCGTCGGGCCAACCAGAAAGGAAAAACTGCCAGGTCGCGATGGTCCCAATCGCGCCAAACAGAATGGCCCAGAACAAGTTCCCGGTTACAAGCTCCAGGATCGCCCATCCAACGCTCAAGAGTGTGACGGCAACCCGCCGCCAGAGCGGAAGAAAGAAGGGTACACGAAGTTCGAACATGTTCATCCGGGGATCACTCCAACGTTATGGAACACGCGATGTTAGACCTCTGGCACGATAGGTGCGCTGGCAAATGCGATCAACCAACGCCCTACCCCACGGTTACACGTCTCAGATGCTGCGCATGCCGTTGAGCAGTTGCAATTGTCGACAGCAGCACTGCCAACATTCAATGCCTCGGCATCGTGGCGCACAGCTCAGGCAGCCACACCACGATGTCATTCGCTGTCACTTCACCACGTCCACCTTGCTTCTGTTCAGCGAAATAGCGATGGCCGCAATCAGCAATACACCCAGGGCGACCTGACTCCATGATGGTGGTACGCCCGCGATTGTTAGCCCGTTGCGGACGATCGTCAGGGTCAATGCCCCGATGATCGTCTTGACTACACTGCCATAGCCACCCGTCAGCGGCGTACCACCAAGCGCAACTGCAGCAATTGCGTCGAGCTCAATCATCAGGCCCGCCTGTGGCGTCGCTGCCCCTGCCCTTGCCAGGTTGACGCAAGCCGCCAACCCCACCATCAACCCTGCAGCGGCAAAGACCTTGATCTTGAACGTCGTGACATTGATGCCGACCAGGCGGAGAACCTTCTCGTTGCCTCCAACGGCGCGCAACTGTTGACCAAAAACAGTTTTCTCATAGAAGGCCCACATAAATAGCGCGACAATCGCCGCAAGGATGAAGATCGCGGGGAATTTGCCCATCGACAAAAGCCATGGCGCGGCAACGGATGAGATGTTGGTGCCCCCTGACACGCTATCGTCTGTTATATAGATCGCCGTGCCGTCGGACGCGATGATCACAATGGCGCGCACGATGATAAGCATCGCCAATGTTGTCACAAATGATGGGATCTTGAGCAGTGAAATAATCAGGCCATTGACCATTCCGACAAGACCACCTGCGACAACGCCCAGGATCAAACCTACATCCCCGAACCAGAGCATTCCAAGTGCGCCCAGAAACGCCGAAAAAGCCAGGCTTGATCCTATGGAGATATCAATTGAACCGGTTGTCACGATCATCAACTGCGCGAATGCCAACAACATCAAGACAGGCGTTTGCTGCGCGATGAAAGTCCAGTTGCGCACCGACATGAAGCGGTCGCCGGAGATCGCCCAGAACAACAAGATTACCAGAACAATGGCAATGAAAGGCACATAGTCTCGCAGCATTTCCGCGCGTTTGGGCGTCAGGAAGGGGCCGGAGGCGGTTGTTTCGGTCATGTCGTTCTCCTCATTCGCCGAGAGTTATGGCCTTCACGAGCCGGTCCGAGGTAATCTCGTCGCGCTTGAATTCACGCGATGTGATCCCGTGATGGGTCACTACGATACGGTCAGCCAGGCGGCGCACCTGATCGAGATTGTGGCTGACCAAAAGGAATGACGTGCCCTGCTTGTCGCGCACATCCTCCACCAATCGCTCGACCTCCGCCGTTTCATTCGGTCCAAGTGCAGCGGTCGGTTCGTCGAGGATTACGATGTCGCTTCCCCAGGCAATTGCGCGCCCGATCGCGATACTTTGTTGTTGTCCTCCTGACATAGAGGAGATTGGTTGCGACAGATCCTGAACGGTGGTGACATTGAGCTGCGCGAGGGCTTCACGGGTTTTTTCGCGCATCTTTCGTTCATCCACAAAAATCCCCCATTTGCGGGGGATGCGCCCCAGAAACAGGTTGTAGGGCGCCGTCATATTGGGAACCAGTGCCAGGTCCTGATAAACGACTTCAATCCCGCACTCCTGCATATGCGAAACGCTATGCTCAGCCCGGGACACTTCCTTGCCGCTGATGATGATCTGTCCGCCGTCCGGAACATGGGCCCCAGCCACAACCTTCATCAACGTTGATTTTCCGGCACCATTTCCGCCCACGATCGCGACGACTTCACCGCGATGAAGATCAAAGGAGCCGTCACGCAATGCCTGGACACCACCGAATGACTTCGAAACGTGTTTCACCGATAGAAGAGGTTGAGCCGTCTGGTCAATCATAGTGGGTTCTCCTTCATTCCTATCCGCTTGCTTCGGCAACAAGGGCTTCTGGCTCGGCTCTGGGAGAACCGAGATAGGTTTGTGCAAGTACGTCCAGAAAGGCTCCGCGCAGCACAGTATCTTCACTTTGCTGGCTCAGCTCGATGTCGACGGCATCATAGATGCTTGGCAAAACCGTCGCTTTTACATGGGTCTTGATGTGTTCCAGAAACCTTTGACCGAACCCGGCATATTCATCTCCGATCACAACCAAATCCGGATTGACGAAGTTGATGCAGTTGGTGATGCCTTGCGCCAGATAGCGTGCAACCCTGTGCACCTCTTCGCTGGCAAGCCCGTCTTCCGCTGCGTATGCGTCAAGGACCTGAGACAAATCAGCGTCTGATGTCAATGTTGTACCGCTGACGTCTTCCGCGCGCTCCCGTATGGCGCGCAGTAGCGCAATGCGTGATGTAAAGAGTTCCAGACAGCCTCGATTTCCACATTTGCACTGCTCGCCATCAACGCTGATGGATGTGTGCCCCAGTTCGCCCGCAAGACCTTGCGCCCCGCGGTGAACATGGCCATCCACGACAAGCGCCGATCCGATCCCCTGACCGGCAGACAAATACAACATGACCTTGGCCCCCAGCGCCCGGCCATGATGGCGCCATTCAGTCAAGGCTGCTGCCTTGGCGTCGTGTGTGGAGTGAACAGGAATGTCGGGGTAGCGGGAGCGCAACTCGGGGATCAGATCGAAGCCCTGCCATTGAGGGCTTTCAGTCATGAGGATGACACGTTCATCGCGCTCCAGGAACGGGCCAGGAACAGCCACGCCAATGCCATCGACCTGTTTCAAATTGCCAATCTGGCGATCCAGTGTCTCGGAGATCTCCTTGAAAGTCTGCTTGGCGGACCCGTCCCGTGCGATGGGGAATTCACTGGTCTCCAGCAGGTCACCGCGCAGATTGAATGCAGCAATGGAAAAGCTACGGCGTTGCAATCTAAGACAGAGGATGTATCGCCCGGAACCAACAAAGCTCAGGTTGATCGATCGCCGACCACGCCCCCCACGAACAAGTCCCATTTCCTCAACGATGCCATTGTCAATAAGTGGTGCTATCGCACGGGTGACAGTCGCCTGATCCAATCCGGTGGCTACGCTGATTTCCTTGCGCGAGCATTCTCCCATGTCGTGCAAAGCTGCAAGGATGGCGCGCCTGTTGTGGCCTTGAATACCCTCGATCGACAAGCCTTTTTGAGCAAGCTTCATGTCCGAACCCCAATTTTTTCAATTTGGCTCAAACATAGCGAGTTTTGCTTGCGACCTGCAATCAACTCTCGGGTGCTACGCATCGACGCCCTCCTGAAACAGGATGTCGGCGAATGTAGCACTTTGTCGGATCCTCTCCGCGTTGGGCATGTCGGTCTTGGTGATCTTTTCCAGTGTCTCGACTTCACCTCTCCCGCCACGCTCGTGGCGTCGCTTCAAGCGCTGCTTCAGGAGTTCATCCGGCGTGTCTACAAAGATACGCAGGTCGAAATGCGATGCCGCTCGAATCCAAGGCGCTTCATTCATTAGAATGTAGTTGCCCTCGACTATGCAAAGGGCCTCGTTTCCTTCGATCCGGGCGCCTTCTGGGACCGGGTCATGTATGTGCCGGGAATATCGCGGCCACCAAAACGCATCTCGCCTGGACAAACGTTCCACCGCGTGGGCAAACGCGTTGCCATCAAACGAATCGATACGGCCTTTCACGCTTCTAAGCCCTTCGGCCTCAAGCTGGGCGTTTGTTTTGTGAAACCCGTCCATCGGGCAGTAGGCGGCGGTGTGCCCGGCAGCGCGTAGATCCTCGGCCAGCCGCTCGGACAGCGTAGACTTACCCGTCGCCGGAGGCCCTGCAATTGCTACAATGAGCGGTGGTTGACCCGCACCTATCCACTTTTCAATTGCGCCCAGAAGGCTGGCATAATCGGCTAACTGCTCAGGCATCCATCCAACTCCGCGTACCCGCATGAATGCAGGACTTACCCGCAATCTGGTTGGCGATATTCAACGCATCTACAAATGAACCGGTTTCGAGATACGCGTGGCAGAAAGCGCCGTGGAAAATGTCTCCTGCGCCCAAGCTATCGACAACATCCACCTCAAGGGCGGGTATCTCACCCTGACGTCCCTGATCATGCCAGACGACCCCAGCATGACCCCGTGTCATCGCCCAGCGTTGGATGCCCAGTTCTTCACACATATTGGCAAAAGCGGGTGGTCCCTCGGGACAAAACACGTCGCTGACAATTGGAATATCGGCCAGCTTTAGAAAGTCCGGTGACCAGTCTTTCCAGCCACCGCCATCCAAAATGATTGGCCCTTCAAACGCACGCAATGCGTCGACATGCGCCTCAACAAAATGCCGTTCGTACTGGTCGATCTGAATTAACCCGTATCCTTCCGTCAGGATCAGATCATCTTGAGAGTGCACCTTATCGCACTCATCCCCAGCGCCATTGACAATCATCCTGGCCCCAAGGCTCCGGGTTGAAACTACTGTGGAAAGCGGGATGCGATAGTCCGGATCATTACAGATGTCGTGCACCGTAACGTTCCTGTCCTTTAGATCGGACGTCAGCATTGTCTTCATTGGGCCCGGCGCGCCCAGCGATGTGGCCAGCGCCGCCGTTCCGCCAAGATGGGCAAACGTTACGGCAGCGTTCAACGCAGACCCGCCCGGGATCACATCATTGCTCAATGCCTTGGTCTTCCCGTCCGGACCCGGGAAATCCTCGACAAGCGCGGTGACATCCATCACCGAGCGGCCTATGAACAGCGCCCGGCTCACGCGGCCTTCCGGGATGGATCGAGCCCGCCATCAGCATACCGCTTTGCCATTTCTGCAACTGGGATCGGCTTGATTTTACGCCCGTGGCCCGCCGCCCCGAACCTCTCGAACCTGTCACGGACCAGCATTTCAAGCTCCGCCATCCCGGCCAGGATAAACGCCCGCGGATCGAAATTCGATGGGTTGTCCCGGGAGAAGCGCCGCATTGCGCCGGACATGGCCATGCGGCAATCGGTGTCGATGTTGATTTTTCGAACACCATGCCGGATCCCGCGTTCGATCTCTTCGACGGGGACGCCCCAGGTTTGTGGCATTTCACCGCCAGAGGCGTTTATCAAGTCCTGCAAACCCTGTGGCACAGAGCTCGATCCATGCATGACAAGATGGGTATTCGGCACGCGACGATGGATCGCCTCAATCTGGCTGATGGCCAGGATGTCGCCATCCGGTTCCCTTGTGAATTTATAAGCGCCATGAGACGTCCCACAGGCTATCGCAAGCGCATCGACCTTGGTTGCAGCAACAAACTCCGCCGCCTGATCGGGATCGGTCAATAGCTGATCGTGATCCAGTTTGCACTCTGCCCCGGACCCGTCTTCTTCACCCGCCTCGCCGGTTTCCAGCGATCCAAGAACACCGAGCTCTCCTTCGATTGAGGCACCCGTCCAATGTGCGATCTGTGCAACGCGGGCCGTGATATCGACGTTGTGGGCATAGCTGGCGGGTGTCTTTCCGTCGCCCATCAGAGAACCATCCATCATAGCCGAAGTGAACCCCGCAGCGATGGCGCTGACGCAGGCCTGCTCGTCATGGCCGTGGTCCTGATGCAGACAGATTGGGTTGTCGGGATACATGGACGCCAGCGCGTTCACTATGGCGACGATCATCCGATCTCCGGCATAGGCCCTGCGAACATTCAGGCTAGCCTGCAGGATCACCGGTGCGTCGCAGGTGCGGGCAGCGTTCATGATCGCAAGGCCCTGCTCCATGTTGGAGATGTTGAACGCCGGCACACCAAAATCGTGATCCGCCGCATAATCAAGCAATTGTCTGAGTGTTATGAGGGGCATGGCGAGGCCTTTACTTGCGGAATTTGAGGTTGTGGAATTTCGCCGAGCCTTCCTGAACGAACAGGCCCCAGGCATCGGTATTGGAAATGTCATAGACCCTGAATGATGCAACAACCTGCCCGGCTACAAAGCACTCGATGGCCGACCCGTTGCGCAGGATCTGAACCCGGTAACACCCATCCTCCGGTGTGAAGGCGAGCGGTCGTTCGACCAATGGGCTGTCGATCTCCTGACGGACCTCAATGCCATGCCGTTCATTAAGCACCAGGCTGTCCCAAAGAGGGTCCATCGCAGCTGGCCAACGATCGAAGAGCACACGCTCCTTCATAGGCTCAATGGAAAGACTGTAGCCGCTGTCCAGATGATCGCCCCCGCGAGGTTCAATAAGGACACCCACTGCTTCAGTTGCAGGATCGGGTTCGATAAGCACATCGAGCAACACGTCATCTCGGTTCGGACCGTCAATGAATGCGTATCCGTATGATCCTGTCGCATCGCACCGAGGGCTTGCATCGCCGGTCCAGTCTCCCAACATGGGGCGCAGCTTGTGGGGCACGGTCTCTGCGTAACTCTGGTCCACGTTATCGGGCAATTTGCAAGTCAGCGTGCCGTCTGGCAGCGAGACAAGTTCGCGCGGGCTGCCCAGTTCTCCGCCCCAAACCCAGCTGCGCTTGGGGCCATGATGCTTGCGGAACGGTATCCATGCGAAACTCATGCGACGGTGGCCATCGCTGGCCGATTTGGCAGCGTAAAATCGACGCCCGTCAAGACTGTCGAGCTTGCGGCTTTCCCAAGGACCATCCGGGGATTTTGACACCCGATACACTGTTTGCATTCGTTCCGAGTAGCGGCTTTCAACCAGATACCACCAGTCGCCCAACTTGAAGATTTCCGGGCATTCCGGGCAATGCGTCAACATCGAGGACGCCAGCGGCGGGCCAACCTCCCAGCTTTCCAGATCATCGGACGTGGCAACGGCAACACAGCCCCGGCGAAACTGCGGACCTTCCTTGAGGCGCGCTGAGATCAGCATCTTGAAGCACCCAGCCTCTTCGTCGCGGTAGACAAAGGGGTCGCGCCAATCGACGGTTTCGTACCAGCGGGGATCGGGGGAGATCATCGGGTTGGATCCGGATTTCTCCCAGGTCTTGAGATCGGTCGATGTTGCCTTGCAAATTGACTGCGGTGAAGCAGATTGACGATTGTAACCTGTGTAGAAGAAGTGAAACACGCCATCGTGCTCAATGACAGAGCCGGTCCAGATCCCATCGCCGTCGCACTCACCGTGCGCACCGGGGCCGAAAGCGTCGGGCATCACCTCCCAGTTTACGAGATCATCTGACCGAAGATAAGCGGTCGAGACGCGCGCCCGCTCAACGTATTCCCAGGCACCAACGGGGGGTTGGGAAAAAAACAGATGCCACGTGCCATCGTGGTAGAATGGCATCGTATCACCAGCGGCAGCACCGCGCTCCGGAGCGTATCCGAAAAGTCTCATCTGCGGACCTCGAAAAAGAGTTTGATTTTTTAGTCCCCCGACCCATTGAGACGGGGGAGGGCACGCTGCGTGCAAGGGGAGTTATTGCACGTAGTCTTGCCAGTTTGCCTGCCACGCGTCGATGAAACCGGGCAAATCAGCGTCGGGATTATGGACCTTGCTGAGGCTGCGAACGGTTTCCGGTGAAAGAATACATCCGTTCAGAAGACTGTTGGCATAGGTATCCACATTGTCGGCTGTTACCGGAATGAGCCCGACCCGCGGCTGGGTGTCTTCAATCGGGTGACCGTGCAAGTAGTCATAGAGTTGGATAAGGCCGAATCCGCCAACCATCCAATGGCCACCGATCGAGAAACTCAATTTGCCATCCTTGATGAATTGAGCGACCTGCTCGTCAATGTCGGTGGTTATGATGGCGATGTCGTCACGCCCTGCCTGTTCCACCGCAAATTGACTGCCGAGACCGGCGACCGCGCCAAGCACGATGATCGCGTCAATCTCGCCGGGTCCGAAGCGAGCAATGAACTGCTCGGCATATTTCTGGCCATTCTCCCGGTTCAGACGATCCCAACTTTCAGCGATCACTTCGACCCCTGCCGCGTCCAATTCCGATTGAACTCCCGCCCAGATTTCTTCCGCAGAAGTCACACCTTTCTGGTTCCAGACCATCGCGACTTTCTTGTGTCCGAGATCTGCGGTGGCTTTGCCGATTGCCTGACCCCAAGTGTCATTGTTCTGGGTCACCTGCGCGATGAAATCCTCACCTTCATAGTCATCGTCATAGCTGGACACCACCAGTCGACCGACGGCAATACCAGGAATATCATTCTCTTCAAGAAGACGCGCGACCTGGATACCGGCCGGCGACGTCAGCGGGTTGAAGATCAGCCCGTCCGGGCCACTTGCGATGATGGATTCAGCTTGCGCCGCGTGCTGTTCTTCCGAGTTCTGATCGTCAAACTCCTTCAGCTCGACACCAAGCGCTTCAGCGACGCAGCGTTCAAAACGATGGCGGTTGATAACCCAAGGGTTTGTTTCCGGTTGGCCAAGGTCTGCGATTACCAGATCGGTACGAGCTTCGCTTTGAGCCGTTGCCACGCTCGCAAGCGGCAACATGGCTGCTGTCACAAGCAAAGGCTTGAGCATCTTATAGGTCATGATCTCCTCCCTGGAGAGTTTTTCGCGTTAATTGCGGAGAGGTAAACTCCTATTTAATGCGTACTGCAATTAATTGTAGTTTGCAAGTATATATCCAATCCGGTGAACCAGCCCGTGAACCTTGAGGTCGCGAAATGGCAAGAATCCAGGTTTTACGGCTCATGCATCCACGGCATCAAGTTCCGAGCGAACCGCGCGGTACGCCACGGCCCGGTAAGTGTAACGACCTGCAAACATAATTGGCTCGACCTGCAATCATAGAGATTTTTGGCCCGAATTATTTGCATCTATCGATGGGGTCAAACCCGGATTATCTGCGACTGAACCCAGATTATTTGCAACCAGCCTGCAATCATCTGCCTGAACCCACATTACGTGCGAACGGCAATCCCGTTGGGGATCACGGCCGTAGCAGGCTGGACGAATGCGGGCGCAGCAACTCCCCTTCGCTGCACGACATATGAACTGGAGGATGGCGGGACACAGGGGAGAATGCCTTTACAACATTGGTGATGGTCAGGGATTCCAGTTTTGACGGAGCTGGATCCCAAATTTTTAAACTCTTGTAAACATTCAAAACATTGCTCGCGCCTTCTCTAAAACAAGGTTGTGCAGTGCGGAAAATCTTTCGGTTGCATGTTGTTTCGCCCGCGAGACCAGGAAATAGCCGTTCTCGGATTCCATCTCTGTTCCCGGCAGAGATATTAACCGCCCGGTGTCAAAGTGATCACCCGACAGCTGCGGCCATGCGATGCAGATGCCGCGGCCTTCGGAGGCGGCCTCGATCAGCAGCGGATAGCTGTGATAAAACAGCACCTCGGGGGTCAGTTCGAAATCCAGACCATGGGCGCGAAACCAGTCTCCGAACCAGATACAGCCATATTCCTCGCGCCCCAGATGCAGCAGGGGCAGTTGGCAGATGGTCTCCGGCGTGAGTTGATTACGCGTCAGGCCATGACGGTTCAGGAATTCCGGCGAACAGGCAAGGACGATCCGTTCTTGCATGATCCGGTCAGACCGGTAGTTTGGGCCGGATGGCTTGCCCATCACAAAAGACAGATCTGCCTCCAGACGGTCGGCGGCGGTTTCGGTTTGTGACACCGAGAGGTGAATGTCGAAATCCGGAAAAGCCTGTTGCAGGCCGGGGTAAATCTTCAAAAACCAGAAATGCGCCAGCCCATAGCCGCAATGGATCGATACCGCGGGAAACTCTGCCCGCGATTTCAGGTCTGAACAGACCTGCCGGATGCCCGACAGGCCGCCCTGCACCGCGTCGAACAGCCGTTCTCCTTCGGCAGTCAATCGAATTTTGCTATGAATTCTATCGAATAATTGCGTGTTCAGATTTTCCTCCAGCACCTTAATGTGCCGACTCAAAGACGGTTGAGAGATGTTTAAACGCCTGGATGCTTCGCTGACGCTCTGAACGCTGGCGACAGCTTCAAATGCGGCAAGGGCATTCATGATCGGGAGTAAACTGCGCAAATCTTCCATACAGGAATTCTATGGATGGATTTGCGGCAGTCAAGAAGGGCACGACCATGGAACACACACGTGCGCTTATCATTGGCGGCGGCGTTTACGGCGTCAGCCTAGCCTATCATCTGGCCCGCGAGGGCTGGACCGATGTGATGCTGGTGGAAAAAGGGGAACTCACCTCGGGTTCGACTTGGCATGCGGCAGGCAACACCACGAACTTCGCCGGTTCGCTGGGTTTGTCCTATGTCCATGACCACGGGCTAAAGCTTTATGATGAGATTCAGGCCGAGACCGATCAGGCAACAGGCTATCACCGCTGCGGCGGGATGCGGCTGGCGCAAACCCAGGAGGAGTTGAACTGGTTCGCGCGCGGTGTAGGCATAGCACAGCACAATGGCATCGCCTGCCGGATCATCTCGACCGAGGAAGCCAAAGAGCGCCATCCCTTTATCGAAACTTTCGGCGTCAAGGGTGCCGTGTGGATGGAAAATGACGCCTATGTGGACCCCACCGGCGTGACCATGGCGATGGCTAAGGGCGCACGGGCGCGGGGGGTGAAGATTGTCACCAACACCCGAGTGACGGGGCTTGCGCAGCGCGCATCGGGTGAATGGGAAGTCGAGACCGAAAACGGCACGGTGATCGCTGAGCAGCTTGTCAACGCGGGCGGCTCGTTCGCGCGCCGACTGGGCGAGATGATGGGGATCAAGCTGCCCATCGTCGACATGATCCACCATTATCTGGTGACAGAAACCATCCCCGAGGTCGAAGCGCTGGATTTCGAATTGCCGCTGGTGCGCGACCCCTACAGCTCGACCTATTTCCGGCAGGAACGCAAAGGATTGGTCGTTGGCCCCTATGAGACCAGCGGTGCCAAGGCGTGCTATCTGGACGGGCCGGACTGGGACACCGACCGCTTTCTGTTCCCCAACGAGCTGGAGCGTCTGACCCCCTGGCTGGAACGGGCGATGGAGCGGATGCCGGTTGCGGGTTCGGTTGGGGTGCGCACCACGATTGCGGGCGCGATCACCCATACGCCTGATGGCGGTTTTCTGCTGGGCCCTGCACCAGGGCTGCGCAATGCCTGGCTGGCCTGCGGGTCCAGCATTGGCGTGTGTCAAGGCGCCGGGTCAGGCAAGTATCTGGCGCAGTGGATGGTCCACGGTCAGGCCGAGATCAGCATGAACGAATTCGACCCGCGCCGTTGGGGCGATTATGCCTATGGCGACTATGCCAAGGCAAAGGCCATCGACGTCTATCACAGAATGTACCAATTGCACCCACCGGGCGAGGACCGCGAGGCCGGACGCCCCCTGTTCCAGACCCCGGCCTATGCGCGGCAGGCAGATCAAGGCGCGATCTTTGGTGAAACCTTCGGCTGGGAACGTCCCAAGTGGTACGCGCCGAATGGTGAGGCCGAGGAGTACAGCTTTGCCCGCTCGAATGTTCACGAGATCATCGGCGACGAATGCCGCGCCGTGCGTGAACGCGCGGGCGTGCTGGACCTATCCAGCTTTTCCAAGTTCGAGGTCTCGGGCCCGGATGCGGAAAGCTATCTCAACCGGATGATCACCGGCACCGCGCCCAAACGCGAGGGTAAATCCGCGCTGGCCTACAGCACCACGGCAAACGGGTTTATCGAGAGCGAATGGACCATCACCCGCTTTGACGAGAACCTGTTCTACCTGCTCGGCCCGGCGATGAGCCAAACCCGCGATTTTGACAAGCTGTGTTTTTGGCGGCGCTTGGGTGAGGATGTGGATCTGCGCAACGTCTCGCAGGAGTTTGGGTGTCTTGTGCTGACCGGCCCTCGCTCTCGCGATATCCTGTCGAAACTGACCGATGCGGCGCTCGACAATGCCGCATTCCCTTGGCTGGACGCGCGCCAGATTTCGGTGGCGGGTGTGCCCACCCGTGCCCTGCGCCTGTCCTATGTTGGCGAATTGGGCTGGGAGCTGCACATGCCCATGGCCGATCTCGACACGGCTTACGCTGCAATTCTGGAGGCCGGTGCCAAACACGGATTAGCCAACTTTGGTCTCTATGCCGTGAATTCCCTGCGGATGGAAAAAGGCTATGGTGCCTGGGGTCATGAATACACCATGGATGTACGCATGAAAGAAGCAGGCCTGTCCCGGTTCGTCCATTTCCGCAAAGACGAGTTTCTGGGCCGTGAGGCACTGCTGGCTTGCAAGGACACGACACCAAGCCGCCAGATCGCCTATCTTGAGGTCGATGCCTCAGATGCGGATTGTCTAGGCAGCGAGCCTGTCTTTGCAGATGGCAAGGTTGTCGGCCTGACCACATCAGGTGCCTACGGACACACGACCGGCAAAAGCTTGGCCTTCGCTTATGTAGACAGCGACCGGATGGGTGCTGAAAACCTGGAGGTTGGCCTGTTGGGTCAAAGCCGGAAAGTCCGAGGTTTATCGACGCCTGTCCACGACCCGGAAAATGCTTTGCTGAAAAGGTAGGAGCGTCAGATGAATACGAAACGTAATATTGTTATCATTGGTGGGGGAGTGATCGGGCTGAGCCTCGCGTATCATCTCTCCAAGAAAGGCGCGAAGGACATACTGCTGCTAGAGCGCAACCAATTGACATCTGGCACGACATGGCATGCGGCCGGGATTGTTGGGCCATTGCGCGCTTCGTTGAACTTTACCCGACTGGCCTCCAGGGCGCTGGAAACCTTCCCAGAGTTGGAGCGCGAAACAGGTCTCGCAACAGGTTATCAGCAAACGACCGGCTATTGGATTGCGCGCTGCCCCGAACGTATGGACGAGTTGAAACGCATTCATGCAGTGGCCGAATTCACAGGCATGACACCTGAGTTGGTATCGGGAAAGGAAGTTGCATCACGGGTGCCTGGCATAAGCGCCCAGGGAATACACGGTGCGCTCACGCTCAAGGAAGACGGGCAGGTCAACCCGGTGGATGTGTCGATGGCCTATGCCA
Organism: Ruegeria sp. YTSC106; assembly: GCF_059609765.1. NCBI lineage: Bacteria > Pseudomonadati > Pseudomonadota > Alphaproteobacteria > Rhodobacterales > Roseobacteraceae > Ruegeria > Ruegeria sp. YTSC106. The sequence goes on along the minus strand of NZ_JBXWMI010000023.1, from coordinate 25,700 downwards.
AGGCGGCGCGGACTAAGGGAGTGGAAATTCGCGAAGGGGTGTCGGTGACACGCCTAGTATCTAAGGGTGATAAGATCACTGGTGTGGAACTGTCCGATGGTAGCCAAATTGAGGCGGAGCAAGTGGCACTTTGTGCTGGTGCCTGGTCCAAAAAGCTCGCAGATGATGCAGGTGTCGTGTTGCCGCAACATTCGGTAAAGCACATGTATGTGGTAACCGAACCAATTGGAGGCTTACCCAAACCCTTCCCCGTTTTTCGCGATATGGAAACCCATGTCTACTTGAAAGGCGACGCTGGTAAGCTGTTGGTGGGCTGGTTTGAAATGGATGCGAAACCTTGGAATCCGCATGCACCCGAGGGCAACCGCCCTTTTCTTGAGATGGAAGATGATTGGGAGCAGGCCGAGCCTTTCATCGACGCTGCCTTGACCATGTTCCCCGAGCTGGAATCCGTCGGTATCCAACATTTCCTCAATGGACCCGAAAGCTTTACCGCCGACAGTCGCCCGCTGGTGGGCGAGACGCCCGAACTGCGAAACCTCTATGTGGCCACCGGAATGAACTCGGCCGGCATCATGTCATCCGCCGGAGTGGGGGATGCGCTGTCCGATTGGATGATTACGGGCGAGGCCCCGACTGACTTGTGGGATATCGACATTTTGCGCTGTGACCCACTGCAATCCGATCCCAGCTTCATGGAAGACAAGATGCGCGAGGCAGTGGGCAACAACTTTGCGATGCACTGGCCCTACAAACAGCCGATTTCCGGTCGCAACTTGCGCTTGTCACCCCTACATCAGGCGCTGGATCAGGCAGGCGCAGTTTGGGGTGTGGGTGGCGCATGGGAGCGAACATTATGGTTTGCCCAGAACGAAGAGGAGTGCCGCCTACCGTACTCAATCGGATCACAAACCTGGCAATATGTGGCGGATCGCGAAGCCCAGGCCATGGCCGACAGCGCAGCGCTGATCGACTTGTCGATGTTCACCAAAATTGATGTGACCGGGCCGGATGCGCTGACGCTGATGCAATGGGTCTGCTCATCCGACCTGGATGTAACACCGGGTCGCGCGGTTTATACAACCTGGCTGAACAAACGGGGCGGGATCGAGGCGGAATTAACCGTGACACGCTTGGAGGAGCAGGCCTTCCGGGTGACCTCAGGCGCAGCCACGCGGCGTAAGGACATCTACTGGCTTAAAAAACAGGCCCGTTCGCAAGGGCTTGACGTGCAATTGAAAGACGCGACCGAAGACGAAGCGGTGATCGGTGTAATGGGGCCACGTGCACGCGAGATCCTGCAGGCACTGTCCACAGACGATTGGGACGCGTTCGCCTTTTCCACTTCCCAAAATGTGACGGTTGCCGGGCTGCCCGCCACCGCTACGCGCCTAAGCTTCGTCGGCGAGCTTGGCTGGGAAATTGCGGTGCGTACGGCAGATGCCATCCCGCTTTTTGACGGGCTGCGGGCCCACACCCAGCACCTTTTGGGCATCTATGCCCTTGATGGTTGCCGGATCGAAAAAGGGTTCAAGCATTGGGGTCACGACCTCGGTCCCGACATTTCGCCCCTAGAGGCCGGGATCGGTTTTGCCGTGAACTGGAAAAAAGGTGACTTCCTGGGGCGTGATGCGCTTATTGCCCAGAAAGAGGCCGGCTTAACCCGTCGTCAGATCCTGCTTGATGTCGAAGGCGATGCGCTGCTGCTGCATGATGAACCGGTTTGGGAAAACAGCACCTACGTAGGCCTGACAAGTTCTGGTGCGCGAGGGCCGCGCACGGGGAAAAACCTGTGCTTTGCCAATGTATCGATCGCACCCGGCGAAACGCTGGCTGAAACACGGGCACGACGTTTTGAAATCGAGGTTGCGAACCAAAAATACAAAGCCACACCGCTCGCTCAGGTGCCTTATGATCCGACACGGCAGAAAATGTTGGCTTAAGATGTAACGTCTTGGGGGCACCTCAGTTCAAACGTTTTGCATCCGGTATACTGTACGTTCTAAATCGGAATAATTCGCAACACCCCAGGGTGGAGCGCATGGCGCCGTTGCTATCTCACTTTGCTTTGAAACGCGGGTCAGAATATCTGTCATCAAAAAATCGCCAGCAACGATGCAACTCTTGTGCTCAGCATTCAGACGGGAACCGAGAATGTTGCCCTATAGCAATCCCCCCCTGTATTTATTCCGGGCGAGAGAACAAGACGGATCCATCGCCAAGACAAAATATCAGGGCCAGTCATGAAAGCGTCCGGCATCGCACGGCCAGTGTAATTATGATCACGCGCGCCCTATGGCGCCCTTAGAACCAGATCGGGTTTGACCACGCGTGCAGGCCTGCGCGATCCGTGACCATCACCCTGATCCACGGGCTGTCCGCAAACTCTGCCAGCGGCAGCGTCGCATGTGTCATCGATGCACCATGCGTGGCCAGCGCCGCGTGACCCTTGCCCATGACAATTACGTTTTGCGCCGCTGAACAGCGCACCGTGATCCTCTTGTCGGCCATTTCTATCCCGTGGATTTCCGGCCCCTGCGTGGCATAAAAATGCCCCGCTTTAAGCGCCTCCAGCAACGCATCCGGCGTATTGGTCTCGGCCTTGACCATGACCCATCCGCCAAAGTGGTCAGGCCCCTCGAAATGCGCATCATCCGTCGCAATCAATGAAAGCTTGCGCCCCTCGGACAACAAAAGATCTGCGGTGTGAAACCCGGCCGGGCGACCAGCCGTTACTCCAGCGCTGTGATTGTAGACCTCCACCGCATGCGCCGCTTCAATTGAACGCGCATCCGCCATCGTCATTCCCGACCATTCCGGATGCGCCACGGCCACAAACGCACCCGCCGCCCGCGCCCGGGCTGCAATCTGGGGTCCGGTTTCCTGCCCGTCCTTCGGCGTGAAATTCGGGGAATCAGACGGCGCAAAATCCAGCGGCAAACCCACCGCCAGAATATGCCACATCCTGCCGTTTTCCATCGCCCCCGAATGCAACTCTGCACCCAGCAGCGTGGTAAACTCGTCATCCCGAAAAGGCCGGGTATCAGCAAGCGGATACCCCCAAAGTCCGACAAAATGATCGGTCAACGCAATGAAGTCATACCCTTCCGCCTTGTACCGCCGGCACACCTCTTCCGGGTCCAGAACAGCATCGGTCAATGTGGAATGGGTGTGCAGGTTGCCGCGATAAAAGCGGCCTGGCGCGGTGAATGCATTCTGTGTCATTTGAAGCTCCTAAAAGACTGGCCAATCTAACCGCAATCGATGCAGGCCAGGCACCGCCGGTCATGTCAAATTCAGCATCAGAACATCATCAAATCCGCTTCAGGTTATGCTGGCGTTTTGCATCTGGTATACTGCGCTTTCCAATTCGGAATAATTCGCAACAACCCAGGTTGGAGCGCATGGCGCCGTTGCTATCTCACTTTGCTTTGAAACACCGGTCAGAATAAGCACTGATGCCATCCCGGCGTTTTGCGCCGCCAGAATATCTGTCATCAAAAAATCACCAACAACGATGCAACTCTCATGGGCAACATTCAGGCGGGAAACGGCCTCATCCATGATGATCCGGTTTGGTTTGCCGATCACTTCTGCGGTTTGACCAGTGGCGTTTTCAATTGCTGCAACAAGCGGTCCAGCTTCCGGCAACACGCCATCCTCGACCGTTATTATGTTGTCTGTATTGGTGGCGATCAGGCGTGCACCGGCCAACACATGTCGTGTGGCGTTGGTCAGCTTTTCATAGCTGATCGCGGTGTCATAGCTGACGATTACCACGTCAGGATTCTCATCAACAACCTCGGCACCGACATCGGCCAGAGCCTGCACCACACCCGTTTCCCCGATCACGTAGGCTTTTACTGCGCCAAGAAACCCGGCCGTGGCCTGTGCCGAGGTCAGGACGGTGTCTTCGGTGCAGGGAATACCCATCTCCGTCAGTTGTCTGGCAACCTCGGCAGGTGTTCGGTTGCCGCGGTTGGTCACAAACAGATAGGGCACGCCGTCAGCACGAAGTCTGTTGATAAATGCGGCAGCGCCCGGAATCGCCGCCCCGCCCCGATAAACAGTTCCGTCTAGGTCAAAGATAAAAGCCCCGTTGGCCATTCCGTTTCCTTTTAGATTTGTGAGTGTTTCAAGAAGCGGCGTCTGGCATTTCCGTAATCAGACGCGACTCGAGCAGTTGCCCGTTACGATACAGAACCGGGTACCCAACAGTGGAAATCAGGGAATTGAATTCCTTGAGTTCCCGCAGAGTCTCCAGACGAATGTCACTGCTTTCAATGCTGATGTTTGAACCATTGTGGAGCCGCTTGAGGTGCTTTTTGCGACTCTTTGAGACCAAGATTGAAAGCTCGGATTTTCCTTCCAGCAGCACGCGCGCAGAATCGATATTTTCAGCTACAAGCACATTGGATGCCAAAGACATATTGTAACATACGCGCTCGTGTACCCGGGTAAGTTCATCCCATCCATCCGTCGAGAATTTTACGTTATCACTGGCTCTGCGCTGCGCTAGGACCAGTAGACGCTTGGCAATAACATCCCCCGCCATTTCGACATTGATCGCGTATTCGACAAGCTCACGCACGTTGCGTTTTTCCGACTTTGAAAGGCTTTCGTTGCCCAATGCCGTCGCGTAACGACGGATGCCAGCCAGCGCCGTGTTTACAGCTTTATCTTTGATCCTAACGCTGGAAATTTTCTCTGAATCGCCTGTTTCATACAGCTCCATGACTGGGCGAAACATCACCTCAACGATTTGACTCATCCGCAGGATTTCCCGCTTCAAACACCCGATTGCGGCGCTTGGTTGGGAAAGCAGTTTTTGGTCCAGTGCGGATACTGCCCGAAGCGCGCCTGCCTCTTTTCCATCAGTTGTGGAAACTGGCGTAAAACTGTTCAGCGACTTTTCCAAAAGCCGTAGAAACGGCAGAGAAACAAGGAGAAGGGCTCCGTTGAAAATCAAATGTATCAGAACGAGAGTATGCCCGGTGTCTTTGCCGTCAAATAAAGGGAATAATACCTCTGTTTGCTGGATCACGACCAACAAAAGCAGCGAGCTTGCGCCTCGTAATATCAGATTTCCGAAAGGGATCCGGCGGGCCTTGCTATCCATCCCACGAGAAAGCCATATAGGCAGCGTGGCACTTCCCAGATTAGCCCCCAGTATAAGCGAAACACCCACGGTCGGCGGAATGACGTCGAGATTGGCAAAGGTCACACACATCAGTATCGCGGCGACGCTTGAGTGCATTAGAAATGTCACGCCCGCGCCGAGGAGAAAGGCAATCAGATAGTCCGTTTCAAGGTAACCGACCATCGCCGGGACAAAGGCACCTTCGCGAATTGTTACAGTTGCTGCGCCAATCAGTTGCAGCGACAGCAATATGAGCGATACCCCAAGCAGAAATCGACCGATCAAGCGGGCTTTCTGGCGCGCGCTTTTCAAAAAAAGCCAACCGCCGCACCCCATTAAAAAAGGAGAAAGCCAACTCAGATCGAATGACAAAAGTAGGATCACCAGTGCTGAACCGAAATCAGCGCCAAGCACCACCGCCATGCCGCCGACAAAATTGAGAAGCCCGGACGCAGCAAAGCCAGTTGCCAACAAAGCGGTTGCCGTGGCGCTTTGCATGACCACCGCAAGAACAATACCGGCGACCGAAGCGCTGATCCTGCGGTTTCCTTTTTCGGTCAGAATACGCTTGAACGAGGGCCCCAGTGACCGTTCGATCGAGGTCCGCACGAGATATACGGCGAAAAGCAAAAGCATAGTCGCAGCAAAAAGGTTCAGAATGAAAGTTGCGCTTGCCATTCAACCTTCCCTTGGCCTCACCACGGAAGGATCATCAAATAGACGATGGGCAACCTGAATCTCCATCAAAGGCGGTAATCCAGAGTATTTCAAGGCGGCTTCTGGCATTTCCATCAGACACCCTCGACGATCAGGATTTCTGCCTCGCCCGCACTTTCGCGGTGTTTTCGTGCGGCTTGATATTTCTCACTGTGGTAACAAGCCAATGCCTGTTTCAGTGACGCAAATTCGATTACCACGTTTCTCGGCTTACCGTTGCCTTCCAACTGTTCAGAATGCCCGCCCCGCGCAAGAGTACGGGCACCATGCTCAATGAACGCCTGTGTAGCCTCTTTCGCGTAGAGCGCGTAAGGGTCGGGATCAGTGATTGTTACATGAGCAATCCAGTATGCTTTGGGCACGGCTCAGGTCCTTTTTTATGCTTGGTGGGGAGTTTACAGCCCGGCTAAAATGTGGTGCTGCGGCCCGATATGATCAGGCCGCAACCGGTCTTTTACATTTCGGCGAATGCTTCATCGAACCCTTTGGCAAAGAACTCGATGTCGCTTTCCTGAATACACATCGGCGGCAGCATCCGCAGCACATTGCGATTGGTGCCGGATTTGCTCATGACCAGACGCTTTTCCCGTGTCTTTTCAAAGACGCGGGCGGTTTCCTCAACCGCGGGTTCTTTGGTCTTTCGATCCTTGACCAATTCAATCCCCATCATCAGACCTTTGCCGCGAACATCACCAATGATTTCGTATTTGTCCTGCAGCTTTTTCAGTTCAGCCAGCAGTTTTTCACCCATCACCCGCGAGTGCTCCTGCAGCCCCTCGTTTTGGATGATCTGAAGAACCGCCCGGCCGGCCGCCGCTGCCATCGGATTGGCACCGTAGGTGTGGAAATGGAATTTATCCGAGAATGCTTCGGCGACTTCGCGTTTAGCGATGACCGCCCCCAGCGGAAATCCGTTGCCGATACCTTTGGCGGTTATAACCATGTCTGGTACGACACCGGAGTCCTGGAAGGTCCAGAAATTCTCACCAGTCCGGGCAAAGCCGCATTGTACCTCATCGGCGATGACCAGCCCGCCCACTGCGCGAACCCGCTCGGCAGCGCCACGTATATAGTCATGAGGGATAGGGACCACGCCACCGAAGCCCTGAATAGGCTCAATGAACATGCCGGCTATTTTCTTTGAAGTCGCCACGTGCAGCGTGCGGTCTAGCGCATCAAGGTAAGGCTCAACACCTTCCCCGAACATTCCGCGGTACTGGTCCGGCGCGGGGGTAAACACTGCGCCCGACAATTGCACTGTATTGGCGCGAAAATTACTGATCCCGCAGAGCGATTGCGCACCGCAGGTCGCGCCGTGGTATGCGTTGTGCAGGGCAACAAGGTCGGTGTTGCCGGTATAGGATCGTGCCATCTGGATTGCCAGATCAGCGGCCTCTGTGCCGCTGCTTGTCAGATGCACAACCCAGTCGTGGCCTTCCGGCATGGTGGCCGCCAGCTCTTCGCAATAATGCGCGGGAACCGGGTGGTAGAACATCGTGGTGCAATGCATCAGCGATTCCATTTGTTTTACCACGGCTGCCTGAATGGCCGGATGCGCGTGCCCAACACTGATACAAAGGTTCATCCCCAGGAGATCCAGAAATTTGTTTCCCTGTTCATCCCAGAGATACTGGCCACGCCCTTCCTTGAAGATCAAAGGGTTTTCATAGGGCACGAAGGCTCTTTGTGTCGCTGAATAATATGTCTCACGTCGGTTGATAATTGCGTCGGCTGACCAATCGACGGGCAGTGCTGGTTGTGTAGCCATGTTGTGGGCTATCTCGTTCATATTTCTCTCTCCATTTTGACAAGCGATTCCGGCGGGTGCCTTTAGCTGACACCCGGTTGTTTGGTCTTCTGGTCTGGCTGGCAGAAGTCAGGTGTTTTGCATCACGGCTTTACCTCCCTGCGCTATGTCTTGTTCACGCAGAACATCGGCGCTGTGATGGCAGAAAATCTCATGCCCTTGCACAACCGGATCAAGCGTTGGTGTTATCGTGGCGCATTTGTCCCCGATCACCAGAGTGCAGCGATTGACAAAAGGACAGCCAGTTTTTGTGTGCATGACACCGGCCGAAATGCCCTTGGCAACCGCTCCGTCAACCACATCTTCCAGCCAGCCCTGACGGGTCTCGGGAACCGACGACAACAGCAAATTCGTGTAAGGATGGAATGGCGGGCTCAGAACGTCGGCAGTCTTGCCCAGTTCGACAACCCGGCCAGCATAAAGCACCGCCACACGATCTGCGAAAGCCGCGACCGTGGAAATGTCGTGGCTGATGAAGATATAGGAAACCCCCAACCTTTTTTGCAATGAACCAAGAAGATCGATGATCGACTTGGCAACAATTGTATCAAGCGCCGAGGTTACTTCGTCACACAGAATCACATCAGGCTCTGCGGCCAGGGCCCGGGCCAGGTTCACTCGCTGTTTCTGCCCGCCGGAAAGCTCGCCCGGGAACCGCGAAGCGAACCCGGTGGGGAGTTCTACCAGGTCCAGCAGATCATGCACCCGCTGGTCACGCGCAGACCCCTTCAGCCCGAGATAGAAAGTCACCGGACGCCCCAGAATTTCGCCAACCGTCTGACGCGGGTTCAGCGCCACGTCGGCCATTTGATAGACAAGCTGACAGCGTTTGAGGGTCTCGCGGGTCCGGTTTTTCAGCGCACTGGGCAGTGCCTCGCCGTTCAACAGAATTCGGCCCTGTTTTGGTGGCAACAATCCCGCGATCACCCGTGCAAGAGTGCTTTTCCCGCACCCGGATTCACCGATCACGCCAAGAGTTTCCCCCGGCGCGAGGGTCAGGGAAATATCCTGCAGTACGGGAATGCCCTCGCCACTGCCATAGGCTGCGGTGACACCTTCCACTTCCAGAACATTGGGCTGGGCGTCGCTGGCCGTATCCTGCTGGCTTTTCAACTCGTCCAGAGGCCGTTTTCTGACCGCAGCCATCAGGGCGCGGGTGTAGTCATGCGTGGGGTTGTGAATGATCTGTTCGGTGGTGCCCTGTTCCACGACATCGCCGTTCAGCAACACGATGATCCGGTCGGCCATCTGGGTCACAACCGCCAGATCATGGGCGACATAAATCGCAGCGGTTTGCTGGGTTTTGATGATTTCCTTAAACGAATTCAGAACCTCGACTTGCGTTGTCACGTCCAGCGCTGTTGTCGGCTCATCGAAAATCACTAGCTCGGGATCGGACAACAAAGCCATCGCCGCCATCAACCGTTGCAACTGGCCGCCACTGACTTGATGCGGATAGCGCCGCCCGATATTTTCCGGATCCGGCAGATCCAGCCTGCGGTACAGATCTTGCGCCTTTTTCAGTGCGGCGGCACTATCCATGATGCCGTGCACCCGGGCAACTTCGCACACCTGCCGGTTTATCGTCATCGCCGGGTTGAACGAAGCGGCGGCACTTTGAGCCACATAGGTGACCCGCTTGCCGCGCAGGTCGCGTTTTTTGTCATAGCTGAGGGTCAGTATATCCTGGCCGTCAAGCAGAATTGACCCCTTCGAGATGCGGCAACCAGGGCGCGCGAATGCCATTGCCGCCAGGGATATGGTCGATTTCCCTGACCCGGATTCCCCGATCAGCGCGACAACTTCACCGGCGTTTACCTCAAAGTTGATGTCTTTCACGATCGACATGTAGTCGCCGCCAGGCGGGCGGCCTTCGACATGCAGGTTCTGCACTTTCAAAAGACCGGTCATTGCAAAATCTCCTCGGAAATATTGCCGCTGGTTTGTTGCAGATACCAGTCAACCAGTATGTTCACGGCAATCGATACCGACGCGATGCAAAAGGCCGGGGTCAGGGCAGCGGGGGAGCCGTACAACAGCCCTTGCAGGTTTTCCTTGACCATCACGCCCCAGTCGGCACCGGGGGGTTGAACACCAAGACCCAGAAAGCTGAGCGAGCTGATAAACAGGATCGCAAATGTATAACGAATACCCAGTTCCGCCATCAGCGGCGCCGCGGTGTTGGGCAGAATTTCCCGCAGCATGATCCAGATCGGCCCTTCGCCGCGCACCTTCGCCGCCTCAACAAAATCCATCACCATGACATCCAGCGCCAGCGCCCGCGCCACGCGGAACACCCGCGTGGTGTCGATCAGGGCCACCGTCAGGATCACCACTGGCAGCGAGGTGCCGACCCCGCCGATGATGATCAGCGCCAGCATGATCGAGGGGAACGCCATGATTGCATCCACCAGGCGGCTCAGAATCTGGTCAGTCCAGCCGCGCGAAATCGCCGCCACAAATCCCAGCCCGATACCGATGCTAAAAGAAATCGCCGTGGCGATCGCGGCCAGGCCAAGGGTCATCCGCGCCCCGTAAGCGATGCGGGAAACCATGTCGCGGCCCAGATAGTCGGTGCCGAGAAATGACGCCTCTTCCGGGTAGGCGAAACTCTGGGTCGAAACCATGTCGCCTTCGCCAAACGGGGCGATCAGCGGGGCAAAGACCGAGACCAGAATCCAGAAGGCCAATATACTAACGGCGATCCAGGCTGAGGTCGTCATCCGCACCCGCCGCAGTTTCTTTTCAGGCGCGTTCACGGTATCTGTTGTCGCTGCGGACATAGTGCTGCTCCTGTGTGTCATTTCGGGGACCGCAGTCTGGGGTTGCTGAGGATCGAGAGGATGTCAGCAACCAGATTGAGCAGCACGTAGGTTCCGCAGAATATCAGGCCGCACACCTGAATAAGCGGGATGTCGCGGCTGGCCACAGCATCGACCATCAGCCGTGCCACCCCCGGATAGCTGAAAACGGTTTCAACGATCACCACTCCTGAAATCAGGTAGGCAAGGTTCAGGGCAATGACGTTGATTATCGGCGACAGGGCGTTGGGCAGCGCGTGCAGAACGATGATCTGATAGCGCGGTACACCTTTCAGAATGGCCATTTCGACATAACTTGCGCTCAGAACGCTCAGAATCGCGTTTCGGGTCATCCGGGCAATATGGGCCATGATCGCCAGCGTCAGCGTCAGGATCGGCAGGAACAGTGAGTAAAGCTGCGTCCCGAAACTCTGACCCGGTCTGACATTCGGGATTGCCGGGAACCAGCCAAACTTGACAGCGAAGAAAAACACGAGCAGTGCGGCCAGGAAGAACTCCGGCACCGAAATCGTAAGCAGCGTACCAAGGGAAATCGAACGATCCGTGAAAGAGCCGGCTTTTGTCGCTGCAACAATCCCCAGCAAAACCGACAGCGGCACAGCGATCAGCGCCGTTATGCCAGCCAGAAAGATGGTGTTCCACAGCCGCGGCCCAACCAGAAGGCTTATGTCCCGACCACTGCCTAGCGATGTCCCAAGATCACCCTGGGCGAGGTTGGAAACCCAGCCTGCGTATCTAACATAGGCAGGTTGATCCAGACCCAGCCGGTCGCGCATTGCCGCGATAACATCGGGAGGTGCCTCTTTGCCAAGGATCGATTCAGCAACATCCCCCGGCAGAATTTCCGTGCTGGCAAAGATCATCAGCGAGACGATCCACATCGTGAACAGGCCCAGCAGCAATCTTTTCAGGATCAGTTGTTTCATTTCTCAAGCCTTCAAGCACGACGTTAGCCCGGCATCATATCTGTGAAACTGCCCTGGCCGGGAGATAAACCAGGGCAGTCAGGCGTATGTTCGTCAGGAATCGAGCCAGACGCCTTCGCCAGTGTAGTGATCACTCAAGCCGCCCATCGGGTGCCCTTCAAAGCCTTGGACATGGCTGCCGACGCCATCAAGATAGTCAACAAAGCTCGGGATCAGGTTGCCTCCTTCGTCGCTGATCAACTGTTGAAGGTCACACCAGATTGCCTTGCGTGCGGCTTCATCCAGGGTGGCGCGGGCCTGCAACATCAGTTCGTCGATATGCGGGTTCACATACTTGGATTCATTCGCCGCTGAGTTGGTCATATGCACGGTTGCGTAAGTCAGGTCCGCCGTTGGCCTTGTGTTCCAATATGACCCGAAGAACGGATACTTCTCGGCTGTATGCGACCAGTAGCCGTCGGGCGGAGTCTGGCGAACCTGAACAGTTACACCACCCGCAGCGGCGGTTTGTTGCAGAACCAGTGCCTGTTCCACCCCGCCGGGCCCGGCCGTCGTCGATGTGTAGATCTCAACCGTCGCGTTTTCCATGCCGGCCTTCTTGAGGTGGAATTTTGCTTTGTCCGGATCATACGGGCGGATCGGTAGATCGGCGCAGTACATCGGATCGGATGGTGCGATCGGGTGATCATTGGCAATCTGACCATACCCTTTATAGACGCCATCCAGAACGCGCTGACGATCCTGCAAGTATTTCATTGCCAGACGGAAATCGACATTGTCGGTCGGGGCACGGTCCGCCATCATCGCCGTATAGACCCACTGACCACCGCGCGATGAGATAACCTCGGCCTGCGGCGATGCATTGATCAGATCAACTGCCTTTGCGTCCATCAATGCAGCAATATCAACTTCGCCGGACAAAAGCGCATTGGCGCGTGCCGTCGGATCGGGGATTGCAAAGGTTTCAACCGCGTCCAGATAAACGTTTTCTGCGTTGAAGTAGTTTTCATGGCGCTCGAAATAGGCACTGATGCCGGGCTGGAATTCCTTGACCTTAAACGGGCCTGTTCCAATTGGATTGTCGAAATCTGTGTGCCCCTCGGGCACAATGCCGGCGCGCGCACTGGCAAAAATGATCGGCAACTCGGCATTCGCCGCTTTCAGCTTGACGCGGATGCGATAGTCACCTTCAGCTGAAATCTCGGCAATTTGCGACATCTGCGCTTTTATTCGGGATTCGGTGTCTTCGCCCAAATGGCGGTTGATGCTGTAAAGCGCGTCCGCCGAGGTGAAGGTCTTGCCATTGTGGAATTCAACGCCCTCACGAAGGGTAAAGACCCATTCTGTGGTGGCGTCGTTGGCTTCCCAGGACGTTGCGAGTTGTGCTTCCGGGCGCTGGTCGGAGCCCGCGCGCACGAGGTTGCTGTAAAGCTGATAGCAGCGCGTTGCGTCGATGTTGCTGGTTACTGCGATCGGATCAAGGGTGTCATTCGGGCTGGTATCAGGAAACGCGATCCGGGCGACGCCTCCACGCTTTGGTGTGGCCGCCATCACAGAACTGCCCAACCCAATAAGCGCCCCGCCGAACGCGGTTCCGGCCAGCGCGGCACCGGTCCTGAGGCCAAAGGCGCGCCGTGAGATGCCGGACGCGGGGCCATTGTTCTTGATGATCTGATGATTTTTCACAGTCGTTCTCCCAGTTGGTTCGTTTTAAGGGTGTGGTCCCCCCAAGAAGCGTTCAAATTTTGTTATAGATTCAATCTTTTCATAGGCGTATCTATGCATCGCATGTGAAACAGTCTTCACACAAGCCGCTGAGGTGGATATGCAATGGGTTAAATAGTTTTATAAAAAATCTATTTCTATTGCCTGAAGTCATAAAACTGTTACGCTTTGGTCCAGCAGCAAGGAACGTGCGCGCATGAATCTGGCTCAGCTAAAAGCCTTTGAAGCCTTGGCGAGGCTCGGCAATTTTTCGCGGGCTGCCGAAGCCTTGAATGTCACTCAGCCGGCAATAACCACCCAACTGAAAACCCTACAGGAAAGTTATGGTGTCAGCCTGTTCCGGCGGCAGGGGTACACCATCACGCTGAGTACTTTGGGCCACGAATTACTGCCGCGGGCAAAGCAAGCTATCCACCTGATCACGGAACTTGATCGGTTGCTTGCCAGCACCGATCCACACGAAAGCGGGCAACTGGCCTTGGGGCTGTGTGACCCCCATTCGACATTAGGATATGTGTCTGACTTTACCCGCCTGTACCCGAATACGAAGATCTTCTGCACAATGGCTAATTCGTCCAGCCTGCTGCAGATGCTGTCAGAGTGTCAGATTGACATTGCATTTATCAACGCGGTGACAGCGCCCCAGGAGGTTTTCAGTTTACGATGCAAATCTTGCAGCCTTTCGGCCATCGTCACCAGAGACCACAAATGGGCCGGGAAAAAAGCAATCGACATCCGTGAATTCCATAACGAGAGCGTAATTCTAAGAGAACGGGACTCTACGTCGCACAAACTGTTTATGGACATGGCTGCAGATAAAGCTGTTTCGCCGGATATCGTACTGGAATTTAACAGCCGGGAGGGCCTGAAGCGTGCCGTATCGAAAGGGCTGGGAATAGGCGTTGTCCACGAGGTTTCCTTTGGCGGGGCAGAAAACCTTGTCGAGGTGAAAATAGATGGAAGCCAGTCATTCATGTCGCAGTATTTGATCTGCGCGCCGGAATTTCGGCACTCGCCAAGTGTGAAGGCGTTCTTTCAAGTCTTCCAGGACGCAAAAACAGCAGAGAATTCAGGTGGGCAAGATGCTGGAGAGGCGTTGAAATGCTGAGTTTCCTGCAACTCAAATCGCTGGTAGCACTGTCGGAATACGGCAACCTCAAAGACGCCGCGCAAGCGCTTGGAGTGTCCCGGCAAACGGCGGCAAGCAACGTCAAAGCCATTGAGGCACAGTACGACAAAGTCCTTTTTGAAAAAACAGGGCGCCAGATAACGCCTTCTCCGCCGCTGAAAGCACTAATGCCGCTGGTTAAACAAGCTTGCAAAATCCTGGCGGAAACCGAGGAGGCGCTGGAACTGGCCAGATCCCTTGAAAAAGCCTCCTTCGCGATTGGGATTGGCGAGCCTGTAATTGGTGTCGAGTTGATATCAGCTTTTTTGAAGAAGCACCCGCGCGTGACACTGCAAGCAACTGAAGGCAATGCACCGGCGTTGCTGCGCGGTTTGCATGACCGAACGTTGGACATCGCGGTCTTGGCGCTCACTGAATTGGACGACAAGTTGACAAGCGTTCTATTACGAAAGGATTCACTTTGTGCCTGCGTGCCGATTGGCCATGAATTGGCGGCGCGGGAGTCAATAGAAATCGAAGAGCTTCAGGACCATCAGTTGATTATCGGAAGTGCCGGGACAACACTCCGGACAATCACCGGCAGGGCGTTTTTTCAGGCCCACCGCCAGTTGAATACATACATCGAATTTGATGAATGGGATCCGATTATCGAAGCCACCTTACAGGGATTGGGGGTTGGCATTATTCAGGATAATCTGGTGGCCGGAGATTCAAGACTGCATTCCCTGCGCCTGCAAGGTGGCGATACCAGCGTCTACCAGTACATCGTCTTCCCGCCGGAAAACGAGAACCTCGCAACTGTCCGGGCCTTTCTGGAAATTTGTCAAAGCGATCCAACCTCCAACCATATGGATGGGCGGAGGATAACAGGCCAGACCAGAACATTTTGAACACCACCCGCGCATTTTGTCCCGGTTGGATCATAATAGGTTGATGTCAGCGCAGTTGCGTCATGGAATTGGCACCCGACTTGAATTCGAAACAGCCGCGCAGCGGTTTCGGACAGTTTTTCTGCTCTGGCAATGTCAATCAACACAAGTGCAAAGTGCTTGCCGGTGCGGGCTCCGACCGTTCCGGAGGTGATAAGACCGACGACCTTGTCGCCCTCCCAGATCGGCTCATCATGCAGCTATAGCGGAGCACCGGCGGCCTCAAACAGCGCCAGTCTTCGGGCAACGCCGTACCTCTTTTGATCTTCAAGCGCTGACCCGTCCTATGCCTCAAGCGTACATCGAAAGGTGTGCCGATCCTAGCTACCTTGGTGCGCGCGCAGCGAATTCGTACTTTGTCCGCAGTCCAGTTATCGAGGGTTCAGGCTACGCTGAAGATTGCATGAATGACTGCAATGCGCAGTGTCATGCAGCGCAAAATTCTGCCGCCCTGCAGGGATAAAATTTCTGCGAGCACGCGCAGCAAGATTTTAACACTTCCGGTTCGGGCTCGATCCGCCAGTTCGCCGCATCGGACACGAGTGGCCGGTTCAGGACGGACCCGCATTTCGCTGCGTCAGGCACGAACTGGTTGGATGCGGGACAGAGCCGCCATTGCAATACACAGATCCAGTGTCTGCTTTTAACGCGTTTCTGCAGTTGTGACTTTCCACAATTGCTCTGAGTGATTGGCTTCCTTGCCATTTCTAGCAAGCAACACGGCCACAGAACTATGATCTCGACATCATCTTACCGCCGCCACTGCGGTCGTGAAAACGCGTTGGGAATGACCATATAACAAATGAAGTACTTAATTTGCGATATATACAATAAAACAAAATTTTAATACTTTTTTTCTAATTTGAATGGTATCGCAGCAGTCTGCGATCGCACCAACCGGAAGGAAACCGCGGCTTAGGAGGTTTGAGCAGAGAACAATTTCAGGCACCTTGCCAAAGAAGGCCTCCAAAACGGGAGGTACAACACAAATTCAACAAAAGGGAGGAAGTTATGATTGATAGCAGTTCAGTAGGTCGATTTGTTCGATCAAGCGCCACTGTGGCGGTCGTCGGGCTAATGGCTTTGCAGGGGACAGAGGCGTTGGCCTGGTCGCTTGAGGAGGCCGCGGCGCCTTACAAAGGAACGACGATTCGCACGGTCGGTGAAGCGCTTCCGCCATTGGAGGCGATGGCGGAATTGAAAAGCGAGTTCGAGAGTCGCACCGGCATCACGGTTGAAATCGAGATGTACGAGCACTCTGAGGCGGTCAACAAGGTCATGTTGGATCTGAATTCGCGTCGCGGACGGTACGATTTCATTTTGCAGCCACACCGTGAACTTGGCCGTTTTGTTGCCAATGGTCATCTCCAATCCGTTGAAGGGTTCATGAGCAATGAAGACCTTCGCGACCCTTCTTTCATGCCGGAAGAACAGCTCTACCAGGGCCTGTGGAAAGAAATCTCGTGGTATGAGGGTCAGGTCTATGGCTTCCCGTTCACGGCGCTTACCATGTACATGTGGTACCGGGATGATCTGCTCAATGATCCCGACGAGCGAGCCGGGTTTGAAGCAAAGTACGGCTATGAACTAAGGCCGGCGACCACTTGGCAGGAGTACACCGATATTGCCGAATGGTTCCACCGCCCGGATGAAGGCTTCTACGGCACGGCCCTGCAAGGTAAGCGCCACGAGGCATTGTGGTATGAATGGCTGAATTTCCTCTACAGCTTTGGCGGAGATATGCTGGAAGCAAACTCAGGAAGCGAATGCGGTCCGGTTGTTGTCAACAGCCCCGAAGCCGTCGCGTCGCTTGAGTACTACAAGAGCTTGTTGGCCTATTCGCCTGCGGATTCCCTCAATTACACCTGGGATGAGGTCATGGCGCTGATGCAGCAGGGTAAAGTCTATCAAATGATCATGTGGAATGATGCGACCTATGCCGTCGCAGAGGACCATGAAGCCAGCACGGTTGCAGGCAAGATGGGCTTTGACATCGTCCCGCCGCAAGAAAACGGCGAGGCCGTTGGCCAGGTTGAAGGCTGGACTTATCTTATCCCGGCAGGTTCGAAGAACCAGGAAGCTGCCTATCTGTTTGTTCAATGGATGATGGAGGAAACCCAACAGCTCAATCAGCATCTGAACGGCGGTGCTACGGCTCGGCCTGATGTTTATGCGCATCCGGATGTACAGGCCATCAGCTACTCGCAGGCATCAATGGATACCAACGCAGCTGCGCGGCCAAAGCCGACGATCCCGGAATCTCCGCAGATCACCGATATTCTGGTCCGCGAATTGAGCACTTACCTGTCTGACGGCAAGAGCGCTCAACAGGCGCTGGATGACGCTGCCGTGGAGATGTCCAAACTTCTCGGTGAATGTGCTCCACTCAAATTCCCTGTGGAATAACACGTTCGTAGAGAAACGAAACTGTTGAAACCTTATAGAGACTGGACATGAAATGCGAAAAAACAGGATAATCGAGAGGGTGCTGGATCACGGAGTGGCACCGTTGTTGTTGATCCCCTCCGTTGTCCTGCTATTCGTCATTCTTCTGGGCCCATTCCTCTATATGGTCTGGACCGGATTTACGGACCTCCATTATGCGCTGCCAAATCGAGATGGTGCATTTGTCGGGTTCGACAATTTCCGGCGGCTAATGCAGGACGACCCCATTTTCTGGCACAGCTTCTGGCTAACCATGAAGTTTGTGTTTGGGGTCGTCCTGGTCGAATTCGCCTTTGGCCTTGGCCTGGCGTTGTTGATATTTCACTATATCAAGAACCATCGTTTTATTCTGACGATACTGCTTGTTCCCATGATGCTGGCTCCCATCGCTGTCGGATTGATCTGGAAATTGTTGCTTTCGGGCGATTTCGGAATGTTCACTTACTATTTGCGGGCGATCGGCCTTGCGGATCTACAAACATCGATATTGGGCAACCCCTCATTGGTCATGCCGGCAATCATGCTGATCGATGTCTGGCAGTGGACACCCTTTGTAACCTTGGTCATCCTGGCCGGTTTGCTCAGCCTGCCAAAGGAGCCGTTTGAAGCTGCTATCATGGATGGCGCGAGACCTTTGCAGATTTTCAGAGATGTCACCCTGCCTCTTTTGCGACCCATAATCGCGCTCGTCCTTTTGCTGCGCGGGATTGATGCGTTCAAAGAGTTCGACAAGGTCTTCATCCTAACCGGCGGTGGCCCGGGCATCTCCACGGAAATGCTGTCCATCTATACCTATCGAATAAACTTCAAAGACTGGGATTTGGGCTATGGAGCTGTGTGTGCCTTCATGGTGTATCTCGTGGTCCTGATCATGTGCTCGGTTTTCTACAAGGCCGTGTACTGGAATGAAGGCCGCTCGAAAATGGCCGGAAAGGCAGCAGCATGATAAGCCGAGGCTGGAAAATGGCGATGGTGGCAACGCTGATCGCAATACTGATCTTGTTCCTGACACCCTATCTCTGGATTGTCATGACATCTTTCAAAACACGTCTTGATATTTTGTCAGACGCACCTGTTTGGTTCTTCACACCGACATCCGAGAACTACCCAACGATATTCATCGACAAGAATTACCTGCCACTGGTCTGGAACTCCATGATCGTGGCATCGTTCAGCACGATATTGTCGCTGGCGTTCGGCACACCTGCTGCGTATGTCTTCGCCCGTTTCGAATTCCCCGGAAAAGAAGACCTTTTCTTCTTCTTCCTGACCACTCGCATGGCCCCTCCGATCTCCATTGTGGTGCCGATGTTCCTGTTGTTTTCGGTGCTGGGACTTACTGATAAACCGATTGCCGTGATCCTGGCGCACACCACATTCAATGTTTCGTTGGTAGTCTGGATGATGCGCGGCTTCTTTGCGGACATCCCCCGGGAAATCGACGAAGCCGCGATGATGGATGGCCACACGCGGGGCGGAACATTCCTGCGGGTTTTGCTGCCCCTGGCCGCACCCGGTCTCGCAGCTACGGCGGTGTTGTGCTTCATCCTCAGCTGGAATGAATTCCTATACGCTTTCATCCTGGTCGCCTTCGAGGGCCGCACACTGACGGTCGGCATTCCTGGTCTGGTCACGCCACACGGAACACTCTGGGGGCAAGTGGCCTCTGTTGCAGTAGTGGCAACTCTGCCAATCCTCTTCTTCACATTCCTGGTGCAAAAGCACCTCGTTCGCGGCCTGACATTTGGCGCAGTAAAAGGATAACAATATGAGCGTCTCATTCAATCAAATCAGCAAAGTGTTTGCCGACGGAACAGTTGGGCTGGACCACCTAGATCTAAAGTTCGACAAGGGAGAATTCATTGTCCTCTTGGGCCCGTCGGGCAGCGGCAAAACGACGGCATGCCGTATTCTCGCTGGCCTCGAAGAAGCGACAAGCGGGTCTGTCAAAGTTGATAATCTCGAGGTCACAAGCCTGCCGCCGCGCGAACGCAATATGGGTATGGTGTTTCAGAACTATGCCCTCTACGGACACAAGACTGTATATGAAAATATTGCATATCCATTGCGTATCCGGAAAATCGACAAGGGCAATATCGACAATCGCGTCAAAGCTATCGCGAAAGTTCTGCAAATTGAGGATTTTCTGGACCGTAGACCAAGCCAACTTTCGGGAGGTCAAGCGCAACGAGTGGCTGTAGCCAGGGCAATGGTCTGGAGCCCTGACATCTGTTTGATGGACGAACCCCTGAGCAACCTGGACGCCTTGCTTCGGCTGAAAACCAGAACAGAGCTGAAGCGCCTGCATGGTGATCTTGGGCAAACATTCGTCTTTGTTACCCACGATCAGGAAGAAGCGATGACTCTCGGCACCAGAATTGCTGTTTTGAATCAAGGAAAGCTGGCGCAGTTTGACACCCCTCGGCAGGTTTACCATGAACCGACAACACGATTTGTTGCCGAATTCATTGGCCGCCCTGCAATGAACATCATCGAAGGTGAAATCAAAGATGGCGTGTTCAAATCAGGTCCATTCGAATTGGCCGTCAAAGGGCAACCAGATGGCTCGGTAGCGTTGGGGGTCAGGCCAGAGCAAATCGTGTTGAAAGAAGTGAGCACGGATGAGTCTGTAGGGTTTAACCTTGACGTATTGGAACTGGTCGAGCCTGATGCCTTGCTGTTTGTCAATAAAGGCGACACATCCCTGGTGGTGCGGGTCATGCATGACATTGGGGATCTCGATCGCGGCTCCGAAGTTCATCTCGAATTTCCGGATCATGCCCGCCATTTCTTTGAAATCAGCGATGGGCGGCGCAGATCATGAGTCCGGTCACCCATCTCATTCCCGTTCTTCTAGGTGCCGTTCTCTGGTACCTTTTGAGCGCACTCAATCGACGCAAGGGTTGGTTCCGGATTGGTGAAATCATCTTCTGGGATGTCATCATCCTAATCATTGTTTTGCTGATCTGGTTAAGGTGGTTCTAGCCAATCAAAGATGACTCGGCCGAAAACACCCTCTAAGCGCAGAGCGGCCTTATTGCTCGATACAAAAATACCTCCCTGAACTGGTGGAGAGTGAAACTCACCTCCACCTTTTTTTTCACTGACTTTCAAAATAGAATTACAGAGCTGTTTTTCAGGACGAGTGTTCCATCAACGTATCGATAAACTCCGAGAACAACTCGCCTTGTGATCGGATTCGTAGTTTCGAGTAAATGTTTCGTCGATGGATACGCACTGTGCCAGGAGAGATATCCAGAATGCGTCCGACCGCTGCAGCCGAATGCCCCTTCAACGTAAATTCGGCTACTTCCTTTTCCCGTGGTGTAAGAAGTCCCAGGCCGAATTTCTGGAAGGCGAGTTCCAGACTTCCCGCGCCTTTGACCAACTCTCCTCCTCCAGCCGATGCACCAAATTTGTTGGCCAGATCCGACCAGTGTTGCTGACACGCGGCCAGAACAACAGGGGCATACCTATTCAGGTCGCGACATTCTTTGACCGAGAACGCCTTTTTGGCGCGCATCAGCGACACAACAACCACTGCCGCGTCGGGAAGATTGATAAAAAAGGCGATCTCCTCGGCGAGATCTGTTTGAACGTAGTAGTTGCGAAAATACTCACCCTGATAAAACCTGTCAGGGGCTAAGTCTCGTAGGCGAAAAAGCCCTGACTCTATGGGTTTGGTAGTGGCAAGAAAAAAGGGATCAAGAAGATATGGTCCTTCCTGGTAGTCTTCGACAAATATCTTTCTCTTTTTGCTTGGAAAATCATCATAGAGATCCAGCGGGCGCTCTGACCCGAAATAGCCGAACACAACCGTGTAATCGAATGGTGCAATCTCTTGCAAAGCGCCGGACAAACTTGTGGCAAATGCAGTTCCCCCAATGTCGGCAATCAGTTGGCCCGTGGCCTCAAAGTCATTCTTCATAGCTGATACTCCATTTCACAGACCTTCATACTGCATTATGCATACCTATTTTGTGATATATACATGCAATTGCCAATTTTGTAGTATTTTTTGCATATCAGCGGTATCTTGGATGCCAGACACATTTATCGTGTCGCCGACCATACACGAAGCATGCAAGGTCAGAAGTTACGTGGCCAGGAAAGCCGTTGAACCGAACCTCCATTGAAGAGGTGCCTAGGGTACGAGTTCCTTTTGGGGGATCCCGCTTCCGTTGGGCAAAGAAGGAGCTAGAAAAGTGAACGAAATGGCTAGCGAGGCAAAACCGACAGGTGCCGCCGAAAGAACATCACTGAAAGGCCGAGTTGCCTTCATTACTGGTGCTGGTTCGGGGATCGGACGTGCAGGTGCATTCGCAATGGCTCGGTGCGGCGCGCACGTTGTTGTTTCTGACCGCGACGGAGACCTGGCCGCCCGCGTCTTGGAGGAAATCGAATCTGAGGGTTACCTTGGTTCATCACGCCGGCTTGATGTCAGTGATGACGCGGCGTTGGAGACCGCCATTCTTGATACGGCAAAAGAGCATGGCCGTCTTGATATCCTCCATTCCCATGCTGGAATTCAGGTTGACGGTTCACTGGAACAGGTTGCTCCGGAGGGGATGGATGCAAGCTGGGTGATAAATGTGCGGGCCCACTTCATTGCTGCCCGAACCGCAGTTCAACCGATGAAGCGACAGGGAGGCGGCAGTATTATCATCACTGCTTCGAACTCCGGCGTCCAATACGATCGTGGAATGATTGCCTATGCCACGACAAAACACGCGGTCGTTGCCATGACAAAGCAGATGGCCGCAGATTACGCGAACGTCAACATACGCTTCAATTCGCTTTGCCCCGGTTTCGTGGATACGCCGTTCAATGCGGGTTTTGAAACCCAGATGGGAGGGCGGAACGCGCTCGAACGCTATATTGAAGACAACATTCCAATGGGGCGTTGGGCGACATGTGATGAAATTGCGGATGCGATTGTGTTTCTTGCTTCGGACATGTCATCCTTCATGACTGGGCACGCGCTCGTCGTGGATGGAGGGGAGTGCATCTAATTCTTTGCTATCCCAAATAAGTGGCGATGCACCGAACTTCTCCGGCGGCGGAGTTTGATTAGAAATTCATCCATCTAGGAGACAAGCCATGACCAACTCGACTGACACCAATCGCTGGCGGCGCTTTTCCGATTGGGACGAAAGAATGCTCCGCCATGATCTTTTTGCAGCAGAAGACCCCGAAGCCGGGTTTTCGGTCTTTAAAAGCCCTTATGATCCTATCGCCGGTGCCACAATCAAAAGCGGTCGAATTGTCAGTCTGGACGGCAAACCCGAAAAGGATTTCGACATTCTGGACGAGTTCATCGCGCGCCATCATCTGGACCCAGATCTGGTCGAAGAAGCGATGGCCATGGATGATGGCGAAATCGCGAGGATGCTTGTGGACATCAATGTTCCCAGGGAAAAGCTGGAGCGGTTGGCACGCGGTATGACTCCTGCAAAGCTCGCCAATGTTGTCGCGCAACTCTCGTCACTTGAGGTCGCATTCGCGTACTCAAAAATGCGCCAGCGCAAAACCCCGGGAAATCAGGCCCACGTCACCAATGCCAAAGACGATCCGCTGCAATTGGCCGCTGACGCCGCGACGGCTGCAGAACTGGGTTTTGACGAACTTGAAACGACAATGCGTGTCTCTTCGAACTCTTGGGCCAACGCGCTTGCATGTACGGTGGGGGCGTCCGTCGGCCGTGGCGACGCTCTGTTTCAGTGTTCCATCGAAGAGGCGGAAGAACTGCGGATCGGCATGGCAGGGCTGGCAACCTATGCCGAGACCATCTCAGTCTACGGAACGGAAAAGGCCTTCATCGATGGTGATGACACTCCGTGGTCCAAAGCGTTCCTAACGGCGGCCTATGCCTCACGCGGGATCAAGGCGCGCTGCACTTCCGGAGCGGGCGCAGAGCTTCTGATGGGGTTCCACGAAAAGAAGTCTGTTTTGTATCTCGAAGCCCGATGCCTTTGCGTACAACGGGCCATGGGCATCCAGGGCACACAGAACGGTGGGGTCGATGGTGCTGCCCTGACTGCGTCGATGCCCGGCGGCGTCAGAGAGCTCATGGCCGAGAACCTGATCGCTGTTTGGCTTGGCCTGGAATGCGCATCCGGCAATGATGCGCGAACCAGCGAATCTGAAATTCGTGTCGGGGCCAAAATCACACCACTCCTGCTTGCCGGATCTGATCTGATTACCAGCGGCCAGGGATCGATCAACAAATACGACAACACCTTCAATGCTTCGCTGTTCAATGGCGAAGAAATCGAGGAGTATCTCACCCTCCAGCGCGATTTCGAGGTCGATGGCGGATTGACACCATTAGACGAGGAGCGCGCGCTTGGTTTGCGAATTCGCGCTGTAGAGGCCCTGACAGCGGTGTTTGAAGAGCTCGATTTGGCCACCGTCACGACCTCGATGGTCCAGTCGGTGGTATTCGCGTCCGGCTCCGATCAAACTGACAGTTTCACCGCAGGCCAGGTCACCCCTATTAGCGAAGCAATCAAGAACCGAAATATCACAGCGGTGGATGTTGTCCGCGCGCTGGCCAAACGTGGGTTTCGCGACGAGGCCGAAAATCTTCTCTTCATGCTCAAACAGCGGGTGACGGGTGACTATCTTCAGACCTCGGCCATCTTTCGCGATCACAAGATCATCAGCGCCCTGAATGACCCCAATGACTATAGCGGTCCGGCCACCGGATACCGCATGGACGAGAAGCGTTGGTCAGACGTGAAATCCGTGCGGGGCACGCTGACGAAAGAAAGCGTTCTTGCAACCGAAGCTCTGGGCAAAGAGCAGTTCCCGGATTGGCTTTTTGACGACGGAACAGCAGAACCCGGCACAGACCGCCACGAAGTCGTGATTGGCGTCAGTCCGGCCTTTGGCGCAGAAATGCACAGAACCTCCGCGGGCCATGGCCTGCCCGATGTGATCAACGCAATCACTTCGGGCATTTCAGGAGGCGGTGGCCGCGCCAGGTTGGTGCGCATCCTGCACACAGCCGACACATCTTTTGTCGGATTGTCGGCGGCAAAGCTATCTGGTTCAGGAATTGGAATAGGTATCCAATCGAAAGGTACTGCCGTTTTGCACCGCTCTGATCGTTTGCCTCACCTGAACCTCGAACTGTTTTCGAACGCGCCACTTGTCCTACTTGATCACTACAAACAGCTTGGTTGGAATGCGGCACGCCACACGTTCGGAGAAGCGCCGGAACCGGTTGTGGTCCCTTTCCGGGGTGAAGCGCTCTCGGCACGTTTCCACGCGCGCGTCGCCATCCTCTTCGCGCTGGAAACCGAAATGACCGACCCCGATGCAAAACCTGTTCAACTAACCTTGCCACCCACAGGAGCGTAGTGCCATGTCGATCAAGGACCTCTATCCGCTTGCCGAAAAGGCGCCTGATCGCGTCAAGACACCTACCGGCAAATCCCTCGCGGATATCACGCTAGACGCATTGCTGGCTGGTGACGTGACGGTAGCTGATCTCGCGATCACGCCCGAGGCGCTGCACTTACAGGCTGAAATCGCGCTTGCAGGTGGCCGTCACACACTCGCGGAGAATTTTCAACGCGCAGCAGAGCTTGTCACGATCCCTCAGGACGTCATCATGGAAACCTATGAAATGCTACGCCCGGGACGCGCCGATCGGAAAACGCTACACGCGCAGGCAGAGGTTCTCCGGTCCACATACAAGGCTGAACTCCTGGCGAAGTTCATCGAAGAAGCCGCCGTTGCCTATGAACGCCGCGGGATTTTCGCGAAAAGATACTGATATGACCGAGTGCATTTCGCGGTCCCGTTTTGAATGGGTTAAATGCGATTTCGATCCATTGCGCATCTGCGAAGCAAATTCCGTCCGATGTTCACAACAGCGTCAGTGACCGTTTGTTTCGAATTCTTACCGCTACTGCGATCCAAGCCAACGTCCGCAAAGCACGATTAGCATCAGTTTGTGCATCTTGCAGCATTCGGCACTAATGGGATGTACCGGCTGCTTCACCCAGCAGTTTAGGCTTTGCCTATATCTGCAAACAGGAGAAGTAGCTATG
>NZ_JBXWMI010000022.1:0-49961 GCF_059609765.1 Ruegeria sp. YTSC106 | reverse complement strand
TTATACCCCTGAAGCTCGCGGGTATGAATCACGCAGGCGGGATGGCGACAACCAAATTAATAGGTCCAGAACCTAACGATATCGCCATATTTTTAAGGCCTTCTGGTCCATCCTCCTAATTACCGCGTTCGTCCGGAATAACTCACCCCCCCACAGTAGTGTGAACAGCGTCACTGACCAGTGTTGGGAAATCTGGTTAATTGAGGGTGTCAAAGAGTTGGCGTTCAGGTTCGGTTCAGAACGCATGTTTTCAGTTTCTTCCCCATGACAAGGGCGCGCTTGTGGTTGAGCGCGCCCTTTCTGTTTCTGGCAAGGCGCAAAAACAGTTCAAGAAAAAAGGCGGTTCCAAACGAATAAACGTGGCCGATTGTTGTCAGAATGCGCAAATCAAATGCACTAGGTCTGTATTCGAACAAAACCCGTCCAATCACACCTTGAATTAGGGTCAGAGCGTCGGGCGACCCCTCCGTCAAACCAATAGCGCCAGATCCCCTATATTTGTCTTGTGCCGGGTCGGCATTGTTTTTGCCGGTTGGCCTTCGATCGTCAGTGCAAGGTCTTTGTAAAACCCGTCACTGTCGAACCACCAGCGATGCGACTTCATCATCTTGCGCTGATTTTTCGGCACGTCCCGCTTGTATTGATCATCACAATAGATGTCCCAATGACCTTTCGAGGTCAGCTTTGGCATCCCAACGCGGCCCGCCCGCTGCCGCCCGCCATGAACAATCCCTCCGGCCAGGGCCAGAACCTTGTCTTTTCGGCTGTAGTAATTGGTGAACCGCTTGCAGCGTTTTTTCAGAACCAGATCGCCCCATGCGCCCTTTTCCAGCCACTCTGAATCGATATCACCCGACGCGAACATGACCTGATCCGCCGACCATATCTTGTTGCCTGGCCCAGCCGAATCCCCGAAGTCCGAGAAAGCGCGAAGTATGACCAGCGCACCCATGGAATGCGCGATCAGGTGAATCTTGGGGCGCGGGGACATTCCCAACAACGGCAATAGCCCATCCCCCACCAGATGCGGGGCCACCGCCTTGGCATCGGACCGGTCCGAGTCATAGGTGTGCACCGATCCGTCACTGGGCCAGTCAAAGGCAACGACCGCGCCCTGATACCCGTTGGCCCTGAGGTTGCCTTCGATTTTCCCCAGCCGGTCCAGCATGTCCTTCTGGCTGGTGTTAAACCCGTGAACATAGATCAGGACGGCCGAATCCCCACCTTCCTGACGCACGAGATCCAACCATTTCGCCTGCTTGACGATGCTGCCCTTGCGAATTTTTCCACCCGGGCTTTGCTGGGTGATGTGAACATATCTGGTCCTTGCCGCCGGCTTTAATGTGAACTTCTTTTTCTGGGCGTTGTAGGTGCGGCGGGAAAAAAACAGTGCCATTCAGGAAACTCCATTCTGATCAATCCTGGAACAGTGCCACGAACTGCCGTTTTCGCAAAGCGTTGGCTCTTGACCTCTTCCTGGGGCAAATCAGCGGCGTTGGGTGAATACGGGTTTGCGCGAAGAGCGCGCGCAGGGTCATCCTGTCGTCCAATGCCTGTTTCCTCTGCCGGATTAATGCCCTAGTGTCGGCTGCAAACGAAAACACGCACGAGGCCCCATGTCGCGTTTTGATGGATATTTCCTGCGGCAATTGCTGATTCTGTTTGGCTTTTTCACCCTGGTGCTGGTCGGTGTGTTCTGGATCACCCGGTCTGTCAGCCTGTTTGACAGGGTCATCAGCGGCGGTCAGTCGGCGATGGTTTTTCTGGAATTCACCGCGCTGACTTTACCGACCCTGATCCGCACGGTCATGCCCATGGCGGTGTTTGCCGCCGCCGTCTATGCCACAAACCGTCTGAGCCGCGAAAGTGAGCTGACGGTTATGCTGGCCAGCGGATCCAGCCCCTGGCGGCTTGCCCGGGCGGTACTGCTGTTCGGTGTGATTGCCGGGGTGATGATGGCGATCATCAGCGTGTTCTTGCGCCCGGCCTCGGTGGAACAGCTGGAAATCCGGCAGGCTGAAGTGGCCGGAGATGTGACGGCCCAGCTTCTGAACGAAGGCGAGTTCCTGCATCCCGCCGAAGGCGTCACGGTTTACATTGGCAGTATCGATCTGGACGGTACACTCCATGAAGTGTTCGTGTCTGACCGTCGCGATCCTGAAAACGCAATCAGTTATTCAAGCGTAACGGCCTATCTGGTCAACAACGACAGCGGCATCCATCTTGTGATGGTTGACGGAGTTGCGTTGCGTATGCACCGAGAGGGCAAGGTGTTGTCATCCACCCTGTTTCAGGACGCCTCCTACGATATCTCGGAACTGACGAATACAAGCCCGATGACCCGTCGCAGTCTTGAAGCTATTCCAACCGCCGATCTGATCCGCAACCGAGAAGAGATTTCAGCGACGGAAGGGTTCGGCTCTGGAAAGCTGATCGAGGAACTGCATCAGCGGTTCTCGTGGATCGTGATCTGCATTGCCGTGGCCCTGGCCGGGTATTCCACCCTGATGCTGGGCAGTTTTTCCCGGTTTGGATTGTGGCCGCAGATATTGGGCGCCTTCACCATCCTTGTGCTGCTTGAAGGTGTTCGCGGGTTTGTTTCCCCGATGGTGATCGATGACCCGGAGCTTTGGTTTATGCTTTACCTTCCCGCAATCATAGGGGTGCTTATCTCGGGCCTCTTTCTGCTTGTTGCCGGTAGGCCGCTTATGCGAAAACGGCGGCGAGAGCCCCAGATCATGCCGACACCGGCCTGAGTTCTAGCTGCGAAGATCTACCAAACAGCTGCAAATGTCGTCAAATTCCTCGCGATCACCGCGGACGACCAGATACACGGGCAGGTGCAAGCTGACACTGTCCTCGACCCGCTCCAGAGCACCCGAGGCAAGATGCTCGGAAATGACGTAATCGGGGAAATAGCCGTTTCCGCCCCGCTGCAGGACATATCGCAGCGCCATCATGCAATTGCCAAGAAATACGGTCTGACCTGACGCCCGTCGCGCAGCCGATCTTACATGATCCTGATAGACCTTGCCTAGTTCGAGGTTGACGAAGATCAGGTCATCGTCCGTGCCGTCAGCCTTTGGCGTCCGGACCAGGGACAAGAGCTCTGGTTCCAGCTCGTACCACGTGACGCGCCGGTCGGATGGCTTTTCATGTGTGATCGCCGCGTCCAGCACATGGGTTGCCACCGCTTCAACCATGTTCAGGTCGTGGTCGTAGTTCAGCGTCAACAGCAATTTGCCAAAGCGCTGTTCAAACCGATCCGCCAGGTCCACCAGCAACGGATCCCAAATGCTGAGCTGGCCGCCCAACCGCAGCGCCGGGCGGTTCTGTGTCTGTACCGGCAGGTCGCGCGATGCAAAGCCCCAAAGGGACAACATCTGTTCTGCATAGGGTTTGAACTGCCGGCCGAACTCGGTCAGCGCCGTTCCTCCGGCACCGCGCGTGAACAGCGCCCTGCCGGTTTCCTCCTCGATCAGGCGAATGCGCGCGCTGACGGCAGTCTGCGTCACATTCAACTTACGGGCGGCGGCATGAAAGCCACCGGCTTCGGCCACGCAGAGAAAGGTTTCCAGAGCCTTGGTTTGCATATTGAAAGTATTTTTTGATCATAGCGATAAAATCAATTCATTTTTTTGAAGGTTGATTTCGAACTACTCTTCCGCTCAGGACACATGCCAAAGGATCAGCCATGCTGGACAAAAGCCACAAACCCACCTGGACCAGTTTCGAAACAGCCACCAAGGCCGACTGGGACGCCGTGATGGAGTATGAAGAGGCGTATAATGCGGCCCTGCCAGACCGCATCCTTGATGCCATCCGCTCGTTGGACGAAGAATGGACGCCCTATCCGGTCAACCGCTACCAGCACAGCTTGCAAGCCGCGACACGTGCTTATGAGGACGGAGCGGATGAGGAACTGGTGGTGGCGGCGCTGATCCACGATACCGGTGATATCCTGTCGCCCTACAATCATGGAGAGCTGTCAGCGGCGATGATGAAGCCTTACGTCAGCGAAAAGACGTATTGGATTCTTAAGCATCATTGTGTGTTTCAGGGGTACTACTACAACCACCACCTGGGTGGCGACCGCAACGCGCGCGACAAGTATCGCGACAGCCCTTATTGGGAAGAGTGTCGCTATTTCTGCCATGAATACGATCAGAAGGCGTTCGACCCGGACTATCCGACCAAGCCGCTGGAGTTCTTTGAGCCCATGCTGCGCCGCGTCCTGAACAGGAGCGAAGGCCATATGGAGTTGAACGAAACCGTCGATGACGGCAAAACCGACTAAGTACCGGATCAGGCGGGCCAGTCCGGCAAATCTGCCTGTCAGCAGCTTGCCATCAGTCGATAGACGATCTGTGCTGCGGTGAAATCCCAGGCGGCATTGCCGTTGGGTGCCAGTTCAACCACATCGAAGCCGACGCATTTGCGGCCCTTCAATGCATGTTCCACCAGACGAAGCGCCTGATAATAGCTCAGCCCCCCGGGAACAGGTGTGCCTGTGGCGGGCATCTGCGCCGGGTCCAGCCCATCAACGTCAAAGCTGACATAGACCAGTTCGGGGAAGTTCGCAGGCAGATCAACCGAGTGGATGTGACCCGTCACCAGTTCCTCGGCATCGACATGGAAGACGTGGTTTTTCAGACGGCTTTTTGCTTCCTCGGTGGAAAAGGCGCGCACGCCGAACTGGGCCAGTGGGATACCTTCCTCGGCCAGCAGATGCATGACCGAAGCATGAGAGTGTTTTTCGCCCTGATATGCGTTGCGCAGGTCGGCATGCGCGTCGATCTGCACGACACCGACGGGCTGTTCCAGCGCGCGTGCCACACCCATGACCGCACCATAGCTGAGCGAGTGCTCACCACCCAGAGTCACCGGCACCTTGCCGGTGCGGACGGCGGCCTCGGTGCGCCGGGCAAGACGCTCCATGACATCCGGCAGCGGGCCGTCGCAATCCAGCGGGGCTTCGGTAAAGATGCCTTCGACACAAGGCTCAGCGTGGCCGGTTATGCGTTCGAGTTCATTGCTGGCCTCGATGATCGCGGCGGGGCCGTCTGCCGCGCCCGAGCCGTAGGAGACCGTGCGTTCCAACGGCACCGGGATCACGCGGAACCGGGCGTCTTCGCTGCGTTCGGAGTCGGTCAGTTCACTGTCGAGGAAAATGCTCATGAAAGTCTGTCCTTAAAGTCGTCGTAGCCGAACTGCTTGATGATCCTTAGCTCGTCCGTTTCGCTGTTCCACAAGGCGATCGTGGGCAGCGGCACGCCGTTGAACGTGTTGGTCTTGACCATCGAGTAATGCGCCTGATCCAGAAAGGCAAAGCGCTGGCCAATCTCCAGCGGCTTGTCCCATGTATAATCGCCAATTACGTCTCCTGCCAGGCAAGACGGGCCGCCCAGGCGGTATGTATGGCCTGCTTCGGCCTCGTCCATCAGGGCCGGTCGATACGGGGCTTCGATCACGTCGGGCATGTGGCATGTGGCCGAGATGTCAGTGATCGCAAGAGTCATGCCGTTGGTGGGCAGGTCAAGGATTTCTCCGACCAGAATGCCCGCGTCGAGCGCCACGGCCTCACCGGGTTCCAGATAGACCTCGACGCCATACTTGGCGCGGATGTGTTTGATGAACTCCACCAGCCCGTCGCGGTCATAGTCGTCGCGCGTAATGTGGTGACCGCCGCCGAAGTTCAGCCATTTCAGGCCGTTCAGGAATGGCGCCAGCGTCCGTTCGACGGCCGCCCAGGTGCGCGCCAGCGGTTCGAATCCCTGTTCGCAGAGCGTGTGCATGTGCAGCCCGTCCACACCTTCCAGAGCAGCGGCGTCCAGTTGGCTGACCGGGGTGCCGAGGCGCGAACAGGGGGCGCAGGGATCATATTTCGCGACCTCGCCTTCGGAGTGTTCGGGGTTGATGCGCAGCCCGACCTGCCGCCCCGCGGCCTGTGCCTTGGCAAGAAAGCGGTCTTTCTGCGCGGGACTGTTGAAGATGATGTGATCCGAGAGCGCGAGGATTTCGTCAATGTCGGCGTCCTTGTAACCCGCGCAGAAGGTCGCGACTTCGCCGCCATACTTCTCGCGGCCCAGCCGGGCCTCGTAGATACCGCTGGCACATGTGCCGCCAAGGTGCTGCCGGATCAGCGGTGCCAGAGAGAACATTGAAAACGCTTTGAGTGCGCTCAGCACATGCGCGCCGGAGCGGCTTCCGACATCGGACAGGATATGTAGGTTCTTCTCCACGGCCTTTTCATCGACCACGAAGCAAGGCGTGGGCACGCGATTGAGGTCGAAACTGCGGAAGGCTCCGGCGTCACCGGCCTGTGTGGTCATCATGTCGGACAAAAACGGCGTCTCCTGAATTGGAGAGGCCGGGGGCGCTGCCCCCGAACCCCCGGGATATTTTGGGCCAGATGAAGCAGGGCGGCCGCGCTGACTGCCCCGAGGGTTCAGAATACGACAGGGCCGTCGAGTTCGTGAACCTGCCAAGGCAGGCCGTGGGTGTTCAGCATGTCCATGAAATCATCGGGGTCCAGCTGTTCCATGTTCCACACGCCGGGCTCTCGCCAGTTGCCTTTCAGCACCTGTGCCGCTCCGATCATGGCGGGGACGCCGGTGGTGTAGCTGACGGCCTGGCTGCCGACTTCGCGGTAGCATTCCTCGTGATCGCAGATGTTGTAGATATAATAGGTTTTCTCGCCCGAGCCGTCCTTGGCCTGACCTGTGGCGATGTCCCCGATACAGGCCTTGCCCTTGGTTTCCGCGCCCAAATCGCCCGGATCGGGCAGCAGAGTTTTCAGGAACTGGATCGGGATGATTTCCTTGCCGTCATGCATTACCGGGTCAATACGGGTCATGCCGACGTTTTCCAGCACTTTGGCGTGGGTGATATAGGCGTCGCCGAAGGTCATCCAGAACCGGGCGCGCTCGATCTCGGGGAAATGGGTCGAGAGCGACTCCAGTTCCTCGTGATACATCAGGTACATGTTCTTGGGGCCGATTGCGGGAAAGTCGAATTCGACCTTGTGGGTCATGGCGGGCGAGTGTTTCCATTCTCCGTTTTCCCAGTGACGCACCTCGGCCAGGACTTCGCGCAGGTTGATTTCCGGGTTGAAGTTGGTGGCGAATTCCTGATCGTTGGTGCCGCCATTTGCATCCAGCACGTCGATCTGGCGGATCGTGTCCAACTTGTGCTTCTTCAGCCATTTGGCGAATACGCTGGTCACTCCCGGATCGAAGCCCGAGCCGAGGATGGCGGTCAGGCCAGCCTCTTTGAATCGTTCCTGATAGGCCCACTGCCAGTGGTATTCGAACTTGGCCTCATCTTCGGGCTCATAATTCGCTGTGTCGAGATAGTGAATACCCGCCTCAAGGCAAGCGTCCATCAGTACTAGATCCTGATAGGGCAAGGCGAGATTCACGAGGATTTCGGCACCGGTTTCCTTGATCAGCTTGACTGTATCCTCGACCTTATAGGCGTCCAGTTCAGCCGTCGCGATGTCTACACCTACACGGTCCTTCACCGCTTTGGCGATGGCGTCGCATTTCGATTTCGTGCGACTGGCCAGAGTGATTTCGGTGAAGATGTCCGAATTCATCGCCATCTTGTGCACGGCGGCGTGGGATACGCCGCCCGCGCCGACAACCAGTGTTTTGCCCATGGGGTAGTCTCCTCTCAAGGGGTTATTCGTAATAGGTGTAGCCGTTGATCGAGTCGCGATAGGCGCTCATCAGGGTTTTGCGGTCCTTAGCTTTCAGGGTTCCGGTTGAGATCGCCTCGTCCACCATTTTGCGGAAGGCGGCGACGCAGTCGGTCGGATCGAACTCGACATAGGACAGCACCTGGCTGATCGTGTCGCCTTCTTGCTCGTGCAGCAGATCAAAACCACCGTCGGAGCGGAGGTCGATTGTGACGACGTTGGTGTCGCCAAACAGGTTGTGCAGATCGCCGAGTGTTTCCTGATAAGCGCCGACGAAGAAGACGCCCATGAAGTATTCATCTTCTTCCGGCAGGGAATGCACCGGCAAGCTGGGCGAGACGCCATCAGCCAGAATGAACCGGTCGATCTTGCCGTCGCTGTCGCAGGTGATGTCGGACAGAACCGCGCGGCGGTCTGGCGTCTTGTTCAGCCCCTGCAACGGCACAATTGGGTGCAGCTGGTCGATCGCCCAGACGTCGGGCAGGGATTGGAACAGCGAAAAGTTGCAGTGGTAGATATCGGCCACTTTCTCGAGCTGGTCGTCCACGTCGGTTTCCAGATCGTCACTGGCTGCCAGTGCCTTGAGGCGGGCAATCAGCGACAGATAGATCCGTTCGGCGCGGGCCATCTGGCGCAGGTCTACGTACCCACGGCGGAACAGTGCGCGCAATTCGTTGCGGTAGAAATTGGCGTCGTTCCAGCATTCCTGAAGCCGGTCTTTGCTGAGATAGCCGTGCACCGCGGCAAGGTCCGAAACCATGTGATGATCGTCGGGTTCAACCTCCGGGCCGTTGGGCGCATCGTACAATGTGCTTTCCAACACGTTGAACACCAGCATCGACGACGTCGCCACCACAGCACGACCGCTTTCAGTGACCAGCGTGGGGTGGTCGATCCCGGCCTCATCCATCGCGTAGGCCACGGTTTCCACGACATTGGCGCAGTATTCCTCGACTGTGTAGTTGATCGAGTTTTCAGCCGCCTTCTTTTCACCGGTGTAATCCACTCCCATACCACCGCCCAGATCCAGATGGGTCAGTGGCACGCCCTCGCGGGTCAGTTCGGTGTAATAGCGGCAGGCCTCGCCCACCGCGCGGCGCACGTCGTTGACGTCCTGTACCTGCGATCCCAGATGCGAGTGCTGCAATTTCAGGCAATGCAGTAGGCCCGCGTCGCGCAGCTTGTCCACAGTGGCCACCAGTTGATCGGTGTTCATGCCAAAGGCTGACCGGTCACCCGAGCTTTCTTCCCATTTGCCACTGATCTGGTTGGTCAGTTTCACCCGCACACCAATCAGCGGTTCGATTCCCAATTCCTTGTAGACTTCGATCACCGTGTCGGCCTCTTTCGGGCTTTCCAGAACGATCACCGTGTTGAAGCCGATCTTGCGGGAAAGGGTTGCCAGTTGGATGAACTCGGCATCCTTGACCCCGTTGCACACGATCAGCGCTTCGCTGGCCAGGCGATGCGCCAGCGCGATCACCAATTCGGGTTTAGACCCGGCCTCGAGCCCATAGTTGTATTTCTTGCCGAATTCGACGATCCGGTCGACGACCTGTGCCTGCTGGTTCACCTTGATCGGGAACACACCGCGATAGCTGCCCCTGTAGCCCACGCGGGCGATAGCATCCCGGAAGCTTTCGTTTAGATGCGCGATCTCGTGTTCCAGATAGGAGGAGACGCGCAGAACCATCGGGGCCTTGATGCCGCGGTCGTCCAGGTCGCTGAGAATGCCGGGCAGGCTGATCGCATCAACGTCGGGCGCCAGGGGATTGCGCAGACCGATTTCGCCCCGCTCCGTCACCTCGATGAGGCCTTTGCCCCATTTCTCAACCCCGTAGATGGAATGCGGTGCGTCCGGCGTCTGTTTCAATCAAGTCGGTCCTTAACCTAGGAGTGCCAGTTTCGCGACCGCCAATACGGCAGCTGTTTGATTCTTCCAAGTGTAAACTATGTGCCAGAGAAAACCGAGTTTTACGCAGGGCGACGGATCGGGATCAGGTGGTTGTCCCACTGACACTTCGCGCGGGACCGGATCACAGGGGCCGCAGTGGTCAAAGCGCCAAACACACCGGTTCCGGTGGTGAAAACCAAACCGCTGATGCCGGATCCAAGACCGCAAACATCCTGAAGCTCGAATGCATCCCTGAATGTGCCACTGCCCACAACGAACCGATGCAGCGCGTTGCCGCGCGGGCAGGTGATAGCGATGGTTGCGCCATCCGCCGAGAACGCGATGCTGCCCGCATAACCCTGTAGCGGGCTCTGATCCTGCACAGGTGCTGACAGAAGGTGCGGGGTTTCCCCCTGACGGTGCAGACCCAGCAAAGGCGGATGTTCGGCTTTGCTGCCCTGCCACTGCATCGCAAAGCCCACCAGCCCGTCGCGACGGACCGCCAGATGGCGGATCGAGTTCTTGTGAAGCGCAGGCGTCAGCGACACCTGTTCCTGAACCAGGCCCGACAGGGAAAGGTATGTCAGATTGGGCTCCATCGTCGGCAGGTTCAGCTTCGTGCGCCCGGTTTCGGGGTGGGTTTCGATCCCGCCATTGGCAATCACAAGCGTTTTTCCACCCGGCATCAGCCGCATGTCATGCGGCCCGACCCCGCCGGACGGGAATTCGCCCAAGCGCGCAAAGGTTTCTGCGTCCCAGACGCCTATGATACCTTCTCCAGCCTCGTAATCGTTTTCCGTGGCGAAGAAAATCGCGCCATCGGCTGAAAAAGTACCGTGACCATAGAAATGCCGACCTTCCGGCGTCATCAGCCGCGCGACCGGTGATCCCGTCACGCAATCAATCACCACGGCAAAGGTGCCCGGACGGCGCGCAAAGGCAACGGCCTGTGCCTTGACCGGATGCGCCGCCGCCGCATGCCCACGCGCGGGCAGGGGCACGGAAAAGAGGAGTGTTCCCAGTGCATCCAGCCCGGCCAGTCGATACGAACCATCCGGAAACAACCCTGCGGCCAGAAACTCCGGCCTGCCCACCGAGGCCCATCCATGGATCGGAGGCAGAGAGGTTGCGGCAAGCCCTGCAAGGAAGCGGCGACGCGATGTCATTGTTCAGTCCCCATCTAGCGAATTGAAGCCAGCGCTGATGCCTAGTGTCGGGCCAAGTTCGGATGAAGCAATGGCGCGGATGTCATGGATAGACCGTTGCAGGGCCTCAATTCGGAACCGGGCTTGTGGGTCCGCGACTCCGGCCAGAGCAGGGTCTTCGATGGATTGGGCGTTCTCGATCGCGCGCGCAAAGGCGGCATCCAGATCGGCGGCAATTTCGGGGTGATCAAAGGCCAACCGCGCCGCAAGATCACGAAGGGCCATCAGCGAAAGCTCGACATGGCGCAATGACCGCTCCGACCGCCACGCTTCGGCGCGGTTGGGGCGCGGGCGATCGAACGTGCCCAACGGGCGACCAAGCCGTGTGTCGGCCGTGAATTCAAGACCCGTGGACAAAGCCTTGAACAGCTCCTGCATGGCTTCGTCCTGTGTTCGGTAGCGGCTGTTCTCGTCGGGCCGGGTCAGGCTGGG
Source organism: Ruegeria sp. YTSC106 (assembly GCF_059609765.1). Lineage (NCBI taxonomy): Bacteria > Pseudomonadati > Pseudomonadota > Alphaproteobacteria > Rhodobacterales > Roseobacteraceae > Ruegeria > Ruegeria sp. YTSC106. The sequence continues at coordinate 38,731 of NZ_JBXWMI010000022.1, read as the reverse complement.
GGCATAGCCTTGCCAGTCCTCGGCCATCGCCCGGGCATTGGCATCAATGTCTGCCGAGATCGCCTGAATCAGCGCGCAGCGGTATTCCGTGTTGCCCTGGTTTGCAAAGACGGGATCGAACAGCATCCGTTCGAGCGCAAAGAATCCGCGCCCCGCTATGGATGTCTCGGCATAGGCTTCCGGGTCTTGCACGGCGTTATCCTCGGCCGCGACATGCTGGGACAGGGCCTTTGAGGTGAACCCTTTCGTATCGGGCCAGAACGCCATGGCAAACGCACGATCGTCGACCTCGGTCGGACCGAACCGCAGGTGGCTGGCGGAAATCCAGCTGTCGAAGGCCGCATCATAAGCCGCGCGCAGCGCCGGTGAGGTCGGATCGCAATCCACCCGTGATGCACTGACCAGAGCACCGGCTGTTTCCGGCAGTTTGCCGAACCGGGGCAGGATGTGTGTCTCCGTCACGTCCATCAGGATCGGTGCATGATCCTGCGCCTGCGTGGCAAGCGGCATCATCAACGCGGCAACAAGAGTAAGAATACGCATGGGTCAGAGGCTCTCCAGAAAACGGATCAGGGCGTCGCGGTCAGTTTTTGGCATTGACACAACTGCATCGCGCGCGGCCTGGGCTTCGCCACCGTGCCACAGTATCGCCTCGAGCAGATTGCGTGCTCGCCCGTCATGCAGAAATTGCGTGTGGCCCGAGACGCGTTCGGTCAGACCTATGCCCCAAAGCGGCGGCGTCCGCCATTCGCGACCCGTCGCGCGGGCCTCGGGGCGGTGATCCGCCAGATCTTCGCCCATGTCATGCAGCAGCAGGTCGGTATAAGGCCAGATCAGCTGAAAACTGTGCTCGGGCCGATCTTCCAGCCGGTGGGTGACATGAGCCGGAGTATGACACGATGCGCAGCCAGTGGTGTGAAACACCTCTTTGCCGCGCAGCACGTCGGGATCGTCTACGTCTCGGCGACCGGGCACACCCAGATTTCGGCTGTAGAAATCCACCAGGTCCATGCCCTGCTGATCGATCTCGAACTCGCGGGTATCGGTGTCGCCATGCGGGGCCTCGACGCAGTTCACCTGCAAGTTCGTGCAGTCCCCCTGAGGTGCCGGGTAAAGCGGGCTTGAAATACCGATATCCCCGGCAAAGGCTGCGGCGGATTGCTCCATGACCGTCGGCATGCCTGCCTTGTGCCCAAACCGTCCCATCATGGGCGCACCGTATTCAACAGACCAGACGATGTTCGGACGGCCCGAGATGCCATTCCCATCCACGTCATCGGGGTCAGCCTTGGCCAGCAGGTCGTCGACCGGGATCGCCTCCAGCAGCCCAAGCCCGATCATCTGCGGTGCGACCCGCGGGCTCAGCATCGCATCGGGGTGCAGCGGGCCATAGCCCAGATCAGCGGCCCTGTAAGACGGGCGGCGCAGTGACGCGCTCTCGCCGTCAGAAAGTTCAACAGGGACTTCTTCGTAAGAGATATCCAGCCGATATTCCGCCGGATGTCCCGCAAGCGCGAAATCCTGCATCTGCCCGCCATAGTTGGTTTCGGGCCGGGTGGCGATGTAGTCTTCGATCCCGGGATACCCGTCTTCCGGCGCACCGGGGATCGAGACCCGAAGGAACATCGAGACTGCGTTGTCATCAGGGCCGTTGGGTGTGTGCCCCCGCCCATCCTTGATATGGCAACGCTGGCAGGATCGCGCGTTATATAGCGGCCCCAAGCCGTCAGAGGCCAACGTGGATGATGGTGACGAAACCCAGATTTTCTTGAACAACCCGTTGCCGACTTTGAATTCCAACTCCTGTTCGAAGCTCAGGTTGCCTGAGGGTTGTGAAAACGCGTCCGCGTCGTTGCGGACCCTGACAGTCGCCGCTCCGGCAGAGAGTTCTTCGAACGGCTGCGACACGCCATAGTCCTGCGGGCGCGCGATCACGGCCGCAATGCGGACGCGCTCCTCGTCGGTGCGGGGGATGACATTCAGATGCAGGTCCTGCAGTTCGGCTGACAGGGAAGGGGTGGCCGCGAGGGCGACCACCGACAAGGCAAGAAGGCTATTCGCCTTCGTCCATTTTTGATGCGTTGAGTTGCGCATAATTGGCTTCGCCGATCCTTTCATACAGGTCGAGCTGCGTTTCGAGGAAGTCGATATGTCCCTCTTCATCGGACATCAACTGTTCGAACAGCGACATGGAGACATAGTCGCCGGCCTCCCGACAATAGTCGCGCGCTTCCTTGTAAAGAGCCCTTGCGTCAATCTCGGCGGCCAGGTCGCATTCCAGCGTTTCCTTCGGTGTCTGACCGATCCGCAATGGGTCCAGCTTCTGAAGGTTAGGGTGGCCTTCCAAAAATATGATCCGTTCGATCAACTTGTCCGCGTGGCCCATCTCTTCGATGCTTTCCTCGCGGCTTTTCTTGGCCATATGGCCAAGCCCCCAGTCTTCCTGCAGGCGGTAATGCAGCCAATACTGGCTTACGGCCGTAAGTTCATGCCGCAGAGATTTGTTCAGATATTCGATGACCTTTGGATCGCCCTTCATCAGCTTTCTCCTGTGTTGCTCCGGCACGCAATGTGCGGAGTTGCATCGGTACGTCCAGATTAGTAGCTGCCTGCATTGTGTCTAGGAACAGCGGCATGCACCCGCCGCAATCCGCCGACTTCCCAAGGGCATGGTAGATTTTGCCGGGGGTGATGATGGTTCGCGGGTCTGCTCTGCGCATCCAGTCAATGGCTGCGCGGATGTCGTGATCGGATATGTTGGTACAGTGGCAGACAATCATTGTTGTTGGCTCGTTTCGCCGCTTCGGCGGATGATCAGGACGGATTGAAGGGGCCGGAAAGAAAACCTTTCCGACCCGCTTGGAGTTAGTGAAAGACGGCGTCCGGGTTATCCAGGCTGTCGGATCCTTCAAACGCGACCCCGTCCAGCTCCAGCGCGGTAACGATGCGCTCGATGGTCTTGGTCTGATCGACCAGACCGTTGACGCCGCCCATGATCAGGGCCTCACCGCCCTCGCTGCCGCGCTCAAGCATCTGGTCATAGGCAAATCCCGCCTCGGCCGTTGTCTTGACCTTGCCCAGGGCCTGCATGGTGGCGGCCAGTTTCGCTTTCATCTCGGTATCCAGCGCCGGATCCGTGGCGATGACCAGATCGGCCAGAGATGCGCCCGAAACCGGGGTGCCATCTATGCGGGTATAGCTGCCCAGATAGACGTTCTGGATGCCCAGGCCGTCATAGTAATGGCTGTTGTGTGTGTTGTCCGAGAAGCAGTCATGCTCCTCCTCGGGATCGTTCAGCATCAGGCCAAGGCGCATGCGTTCACCGGCTTGCTCACCATACGACAAAGAGCCCATGCCGGTCAGGATCGCGCTGACACCTTCTGCTTCGTTCTCCATCAAGGCTGCGCGTGCCGCACCGCCGTCTTTCCACTGATCCGCCATCCATGCCAAGTCGCTGACCAGCAGTTCGGTCGCAGCGCTCAGGTATTGTGCACGACGGTCACAATGGCCGCCGGTACAGTCCTCGTCCTGCGCGTAATCGGTGGCCGGGCGGTTGCCGGCACCGGCGCCATGGCCGTTCATGTCCTGGCCCCACAGAAGGAATTCGATGGCGTGATAGCCGGTTGCGACGTTCGCCTCGATACCATCTGCTTCGTGCAACGTGTCACTCAGCAGTTCGGGGGTAATTTCGCCGGCATCAATGGTCTCGCCCGACAGTTGGAAGCTGGGATTGGCGATGACGTTCAGCACAGCAAACTCGTTTTCGTCCGTCGCGCCGCCATAAGCCGCGTCAACATAGTCGATCAAACCTTCATCCAAAGGCCAGGCGTTCACCTTGCCTTCCCAGTCATCAACGATGGCATTGCCGAAGCGATAGACTTCCGTTTGCTGATAAGGGACACGCGCAGCAACCCAGGCCGCGCGCGCCGCGTTCAGCGTTGCGTCCGACGGATCGGCGATCAGTGCGTTGACCGCATCCTGCAACTTCCTGGCTGAAATCAGGCTGTCTTCAAATTTGGCTTCCGCAATATTGGCATAGGTGTTCAGTACATCCGCCTTGGTGGGGGCATCACCCGAGATTGCGGTGGTTGCCATGAAAAACGTCAGAGCGCTGGCAGTGGTGAATAACTTGGTCATAGGAGTTTGGTGCTTTCCTGTCAGAACTGTCGGATCGTGCGGGAATACCCTGCGGTTTTCGCGGAGAAATAACTGAGTTATTTAGTCAGTAATGTCAACCTGAGTTTTATTGTCGGATATAAGTGGGAGCTGTTGAACCCAGCAAGCCTCCCCATATCTGGCGGGCTCCGATCCGAGGGTTAACATTGCGTGGCGGGTGATTCGCGTTAAAATCACTGTTGTGATTCTGTTCTAGGCGGTTGTTGGTTAATGAAGTGCTCTGTTCTGGCCTTGTCTCTCTTCCCGGCAGCTCTTGCTGCTCAGGCGACGCAGATCACGTCCACCCATCACCATGGGTCCGGCCAATTGAATATCGTGCTCACAGATACCGATTTTTCGCTGTCCCTCAGGGTTCCAAGCATTGATATCATCGGGTTCGAAACCCCGGTGGCAAATGACGACGAGCGTACACGAGTCGCCATCGCGATTTCCGAACTGTCCAAGCCGCTGGATCTGTTTGTCGTACCGTCCGAGGCTGTGTGCTTTACCGTTTCCGCCAATGTTATTCTGACGCATGATATCTCGGGGAACCAGGACACCGCGGGTGAAGGGGTCGCGTCATCCGCGCCGGATGAACATTCGGAATTCCAGGCCGATTACGTTGTTCAATGTCAGAATATGGATGCGCTGAACACAATAGAATTTGCGTATTTCCAGCGGTTCAGCGGGACAAGGAAGCTGAACGTTCGCGTCGGATCAGACGCAGCGACCAGCACCCACGAAATCACCCGTGTCGCGCCTAGTCTGGATGTGGCGCAGATCCGCTAGAGATGGCACTTGGACGCCTGTTTGGCGTTTCAAATGCAGAACCGATGTTGTTGACCCAAGACTACCCCGTCCATGTCCGGGACGCCGCGCGGAAATCGAACACGCCAGATTGAAACCAGAAAAGCTGGTCCCCGGCGCGGGCCTGAAAGCAACAAAGGAACGAAGTCCATCATTTGTAGTTTTGTTGCAATTGGTTATGGTCTTCGTGGGTACCGGATTTCGCTGAATCAGCAGTCTCGAATTGAGGCAAAGATTAACGAATAAGGGCACAAGAAACTCATGTATGACAAGTTCTCGCAAAACTTATGCCAATATCCAGATCTATTGGTTCATCATCCTGCCGATCTGTTGACTAGTCCGGTTTTAATGAGGGGGTATCTCGGCAGGGTTAGGGGGATGCCCGTTCAGGCCCGTTATGGGCCGATGACGCGCGGCATCCCCTGCCGTATCGGTCGGGGCAAATCCACCACCAGACAATGTCAGTCGATCTTGTTGCGCTGCGCGTGCGGGGTAACGCCAAAGCTTGACCTGTAGACACGCGAAAAATGGCCCGGGTTTTCAAATCCGCAGGCCACGGCGACCTCGGTGACGGACGCTTCGGTCTGAAGCAACAGTTTCTGGGCGCGCTCCAGCCGCATTTCCATGAAGTACTTCTTGGGTGACGTGTTCAGGTATTTTCCAAACAACCGCTCAAGCTGCCGCGTTGAAATGCCAAGCTTTTCCGCGATGAACGAGGGGGAAACCGGGGTTTCAATACTGCCCTGCATGATGGTGATCGCCTTGGCGAGGTGCGCATTGCGCATACCGTTGCGTGACTGAAGGGAAACCCTTTGTTTGGCCGTGGCATTGCGTACCGCGTTATAGACCATCTGATCCGCCACATCGATGGCCAGTTCCTCGCCGTGATCGCGTTCGATCAGATGCAGCATCAGGTCAGCCGTTGCGGTCCCGCCAGATGCGGTAATGTGCTTTTCGTCGGCCACGAACACGCTGCGCACCAGATTGACCTCGGGAAAGGCCTCCATGAACGCGTCGTGGTACTCCCAGTGGATCGCTGCCTGCATACCGTCAAGAAAACCAGCCTTGGCCAGCACCCATGCCCCCGAGCACAGGGCGCCGATTTTCGTACCGCGCGCGCGTTCGCGGCGCAGGGTTGCAAGCAGAGGGCGTGTGACGTGGTCACGCATGTGAATGCCCGACAGGACAAACAGCTGATCACATTTGGCCAGACCCTGAAGACCGGAATGCACCAGCGTGACGGATCCGTTCGAGCACACGGCCTGCTCGCCATGTTCGGACACAAAAGACCAGCGGTACAGTTCTTCACCACTCACCAGATTGGCGATCCGCAACGGTTCGACCGCGCATGAAAACGCAAGATGCGAAAACTCCTCGACAAGGATGAATGTGATGTGCCGCGTCTGAGGCATGAGCAATACCGTTTGCAAGCTGGGACAACGCCCAAAACATGAGTTTATTTCGCCGGCTTCCATGCTGCACGAATTTTAATTGTATACAAGTTGTATTTTTATGGAATACAAAACTGTGACCGCACGCGATTCGACCACGGACGCCGAACAGAAGGATGAGGCCAAAGCATGAAGGACGAAGCCAAGTCTCGCAAAAGCGCGCTAAGAGAGCACCTGAAAGTGTCCATCCTGACGCTGCGCCTGCGCCCGGGCGCCGATCTGGACGAGGCGCATCTGTCGGACGAATTCGGACTGTCGCGCACGCCGCTGCGCGAGGTGTTTCGTCAGTTGGCTGGCGAGGGTTATTTGGACTTGCGGACAAACCGCAGCGCCCGGGTTTCGGAGATGTCCTACACCACCCTGCGCGACTTCTTCCTTGCCGCGCCGATGGTATACGGAGCGATCCTGCGTTTGGCGGCTTTGAATGCGACGAACGCCCAGATCAATGATTTGAAAGAGGCCCAGCAGGCTTTCAAGGCGGCCTTTCGGTCCGGGTCCGGCGAGGACCGTGCCTTGGCCAACAACCGCTTTCATGACGTGACGGGCGAAATGTCCGGAAATGTCTACCTGCTGCCTTCGTTCAACCGGCTGCTGATCGATCACGCCCGGATCGGTATGACGTTTTATCGGCCACAGACTGGTGAAATGTCGGAAAACCTGTCGCTGGCCAGCCAGCAGCATGACGCGATTATCGCAGCCATCGAGGCGCGCGATGAAGCGGCGGCGGCGCAGCTGGCGGAAGATCACTGGAACCTGTCACGCGATCAGATTGAATTGTTCGTGATGCCTGACGCGCTGGATGTCCCGATGGGCGTCCCGCCCCTTTCGAAACCTGCATGAGGACGGAATGAACCCGATTTTCAAGTTTGAGGGGATCTATACCCCTGTGGTCACGCCTTATCACGACGATGGCAGCGTGAATTGGGACGCCTTGTCCGACGTGATCGAATACCTGATCGAGAATGGCGTGCATGGCCTGATCTCGGGTGGTTCGACCGGCGAGAACTATGCCCAGACTGTGGAAGAACGGCTGGAACTGGCCAGATTCACGCATGAGCAGTTGAAGGGCCGGTTGCCATTGGTGGTTGGCACAGGCGCGATGCTGACGCCGGATTCTATTGCTCTGGCTTCGGGCGCACGTAAGATCGGCGCAGACGCAATCCTGCTGGCCAGTCCGCCATATTCAGTGCCAACCGACCGCGAGAATGCGTTGAACGCGCTGGCTATCGACAGGGCCGCCGATCTGCCTGTGATGCTGTACAACTACCCGCACCGCACCGGTACGATGATGGGCGAAGAGTTCCTTGACCGTGTGGGCCGCAGCCGGAATTTCTGCGGCATCAAGGAAAGCTCGGGCGAAATCAACCGGGTGCATTTGCTGGCCCGCGACTATCCACATATCCAACTTGGTTGCGGTATGGATGATCAGGCGCTCGAGTTCTTTGCCTGGGGCGCGCCGTTCTGGGTGTGCGGCGGGTCGAACTTCCTGCCTGCTGAACACGTGGCTCTGTATCGGGCCTGCGTGGTTGAAGGCAATTTCGCGAAAGGTCGCCGGATCATGTCCGCGATGATGCCGCTGATGCGGGTGCTGGAACAGGGTGGAAAGTTCATCCAGACCATCAAGCATGGCGTTACCATGAACGGGATCGACGCGGGCGCGATGCGGCCTCCGCTAAAAGGTCTGAACAAGGATGACAAGCGCGCGCTGGAACAGGTGACCCGTGTGCTCAAGAAGACAATCGCTGACATTGTGGCTGAGGGGTGAGAGATATGGATCTGCTGACACAGGACGAATACAAATCAATCGCCGCAGGCCTGAACCTGCCGACCGGGGCGTTCATCGACGGGGCATTCCGCCCGTCGATCACGGGTGAAACCTTTGAGACAGTGAACCCGGCTACGGGCGGCAAGCTGGCGGATATCGCATCCTGCGGTGCAGCGGATGTCGACTTTGCGGTCGAAAAGGCGCGTGAAGCGTTTGACGATGGGCGCTGGAGCAAAATGCACCCGTCCGAGCGTAAGGATGTGCTGATCCGGCTCTGCAAGTTGATGACCCGCAACGCCCGTGAACTGGCGGTGATGGAAAGTAACGACAGCGGTAAGACCATCTATGACTGCGAAACCGTGGACGTGCCCGAAACCATCCACTGTCTGAAATGGCATGCTGAAGCGATCGACAAGATTTACGATCAGGTCTCACCAGCCAGTGACGACCATATCGCCATGGTCGTGCGTGAACCCATTGGCGTTGTAGGGTTGGTCCTGCCGTGGAACTTCCCACTGCTGATGCTGGCGTGGAAGATCGGACCTGCCTTGGCGGCGGGTTGTTCAGTGGTTGTGAAACCCGCGGCTGAAACCACGCTGACCGCGCTGCGCCTAGCCGAACTGGCAATGGAGGCTGGCCTTCCCCGCGGCGTACTGAACATCGTACCGGGCGGAGGGGCCGATGTGGGCGAACCCATCGGGCGGCACATGGATATCGACATGGTTTCCTTCACCGGCTCGACGGTGACGGGCAAGCGGTTCCTGACCTATTCGGCGGAAAGCAACGCCAAGGAGGTGGTGCTTGAGATGGGCGGCAAGAACCCCGCCATCGTCATGGACGACGCCGAAAACCTCGACCGGGTGGCGGCGCATGTGGTGAATGGTGCGTTCTGGAACATGGGCGAGAACTGCTCGGCCTCGTCGCGCCTGATCGTGCATAAAGACGTGAAAGCCGAACTGCTGAAACGCATAGCGCATCACGCCAAACAGTGGAACATCGGTGACCCGCTGGACCCTGAAACCCGCATGGGCGCGCTGGTCAGCGAAGGGCATTACAACAAGGTCTGCAGATACCTCGATCAGGTTGAAAACGTGGTGATCGGCGGCAAGGCGCACAAGGGGTTTGTCGAGGCTACCGTCGTCGAAGTGCCGGGCAATGACACCGTGCTGGCCCGAGAGGAGATCTTTGGCCCGGTCCTGTCCGTAATTGAAGTCTCGGGCTTTGACGAAGCGATCAGGATTGCCAATGACACTGACTACGGCTTGTGTGCCTCGATCTTCACCGCCAACGCCAAGCGGGCCATCCGCGGTGCGCGAGCCATTCGGGCAGGGACTGTTACGGTAAACAGTTTCGGCGAAGGCGACATCACCACGCCGTTTGGCGGCTACAAGCAATCGGGCTTTGGGGGTCGCGACAATTCGATCCATGCGCATGATCAGTACACCCAGCTGAAAACCATCTGGATTGATCTTTCCGACGACGCCGACGAGGCCGTGGATTGACGCGCTTTGAGGCCAAAAGACTGCCCCGGCAGACGGGCCCGGCGGGATGGAATGCCATCCTGCCGCCCCAGGAGCCCCTGCCAGAGCTCGAACAGAACCTGACCGCCGACGTCACCATTGTCGGCGGTGGGTTTGCCGGGCTGACCACGGCGCGGCGGTTGCACCAGCTGGACCCCTCGTTGAAGATCGCCCTGTTGGAAGCGGGTAGATTTGCGGATGGTTCGGCGGGGCGGAACTCGGGGTTCATGATCGACCTGCCGCATGATCTGGCCTCGGACAACTACGCAGGCGATGGGTTGGAAGCGGACCGCGCCGCCATTGCACTGAACCGTAAGGCCATCGCATTCGCAACCGAGGTCGCCGCCGATTGCGACCTGCCGCAAGAGATGTTCGATCCTTGCGGCAAACACAATGCAGCCGCCACAAAGGCAGGAGACGCCCATAACCGCGCCTTTGCCGGGCATCTGACCAAACTGGGTGAGCCGCATACGCTGTATGACCAAAAGCAGATGCAAGAGATCACGGGCAGCCCGCATTATGTTTCGGGGCTTTTTGCGCCGGGGACGGTCATGATCCAGCCGGCAGCTTATGTGCGGGCGCTTTCGAACCGCCTGGCCGGCCAGATTGACGTGTTTGAAAACTCTCCTGTCACCAGCTTTGAAAAGCAGGGCACAGGCTGGATCGTCAGCACCGACAAGGCCAGGGTCAGCACCGGGCGGATCATCCTGGCCAACAATGGCCATCTGGAAAGCTTCGGGTTCTACCAGAGGCAGTTGATGCATATCTGCCTCTACGCCTCGATCACGGCCCCGCTGACCGAGGCGCAGATCAAGACACTGGGCGGGCAACCGCGCTGGTCGGTGACCCCGGCGGATCCGATGGGCACCTCGGTCCGGCGCATTTCGGGCAGCTACGGGGATCGCATTCTGATCCGTACCGGATCCAGTTTTCACCCGACGATCGAAACCAGCCGGATGCGGTTGCGCAATGCCGGCTGGGTGCATGACCGCAAGTTCCGGGAACGCTTTCCAAATCTGTCGGATGTGCAGATGGAACATCGCTGGGCCGGGATGCTGTGCCTCAGCCGCAACGGATCCGCGGCGTTTGGCGAATTGGAGGAGGACGTGTTCTCGGCCTGCTGTCAGAATGGCCTGGGCATCGCCCGGGGCACTTTGCAAGGCATGGGCATCGCGGAACTGCTGATGCAGGGCGGATCAGAGATCGCGGATCACTTTCTGGCGCAGCCGGACCTTCCGAGATTGCCGCCCGAGCCCTTCGCCTCGCTTGGGGCGAACAGCTATTTGATCTGGAAAGAGTGGCGATCTGGTAAAGAGTGAGGTCAAGGCAAGCTCAGCTTGGCCATGCGTCCACCATCTATCGTAAAGACCTGCCCGGTGATGAAACCCGCATCCCCAGACGCCAGAAACGCGACGAGCGCGGCAACTTCTTCAGGCCGCCCTGTTCGGGCCACCGGGTGGATCTTGGCGATGTCGCGACGGAACGCGGACGGATCAGGCATGGATTCGATGAATTCCTCGTTCAACTGGGTATCGATCCATCCCGGCGCGACGGCGTTACAGCGGATACACTCGGCCCCGTGATCCACGGCAACGGCGCGGGTCGGGCCGTGCAACCCTGCCTTTGATGTGCAATAGACGGCGTGACCGGGATTGCTGCCCAAGCCTTCGATGGATCCGATGTTGACGATAGTGCCCTTGGTGTCGCGCAGATACGGCAGCGCAGCTTTGATCATCGGGAGCGGGGTGGTCAGGTTCACCGTCAGAGTGCGGTGCCAGTCCTAAAGACTCATCCCCCGACCGAGGCTTCCTGCATCATGCCGGCGTTGTTGACCAGCACGTCAAGACGCCCGGCCAGGTCAGTCACTTTGCTGACCATCTGCGCGGGGCTGTCGGTAAGGGTGAAATCCGCAACGATGCCGTGGAATTCCGAGCCCTCGCCACGTTGGGCAGTGAAGACATGCGCCCCTTCGTCCTGCAAACGTTGGGCGATGGCCCGGCCAATGCCGCTGCGCCCACCCGTGCCCCCGCATTGTGCAGGCGTTGAACGATTGACGCCCCGATGCCACCGGCAGCGCCAGTGACCCAAGCCGATATTCCATTCAGGTTCATAAGGTCATCCATTGCTGGACCGATGCGACAGGTGCTCCGATCAGGCCTTCAACAGGAACCACGCCCAGCCCCGGCCCGATTGGCAGTTCGATATGCGCGCCTTTGATTTGGATACCGTTTTCGGGATCGTAGTTGCCTTCGATATATATGGCGAAGCCAGTCAGACACCTTCCAGCAGCTCGGGCCGAACGGTTGCACCGTTATCCGCGACGGTTTTGACCCGCGTGGAATCCAGCGCCCGGACCTTGGCATTGGCCATGGTTTAGGGTCCGTTTTTGACCGGCAGTTCGTAGCTGTGGATGTGCAGTTCGGCAATCTTCATCTTGTGTACTTGTCCTGACCGAAAAAAAACGACCAACCCGAAATGCGGTCGGGCCAGTAAGGGGAGTGTATATCAGTATGTCTGGTTCAACTCATCCGCCGCCGGGATTTCCCTTTCACGGCGGGCGATATAGTCCAGAAGCGCTTCGTTCCTGGCTTCGTCCAGTTTGGGTTCTTGGTATTCGGCCAGCAATTTCCGTGCATGTTTCAGGGCGCGTTCAGTGATTTCAATTTCACCTTCGGCGACCCATTGTTCGATCGAGTTGTTGTCGAACAGTTCCGGCATGAAGAACGCGGTCTGGAAGTTGTCCTGTGTGTGCGGATGACCCAGATAATGCCCGCCGGGCCCCACATCCGGAACCGCTGCCAAAGCCTCATCGAAGTCGTGCCACTTCGGCCCTTCGGCCATGCGGTAAGCCATCGCGCATTGTTCCGCATCCACGACGAACTTGGCGACCGAGCAATGCATGCCAGCCTCGTTCCAGCCTGCCGAATGCCAGATATAATTGGCCCCGGCGTGAATGACCGCGCTCAGCGTCGTGGCGGATTCGTAGCCTGCCTGCGCGTCAAAGGTCTTGGCCCCGCCCAGCGTGTTCGAGGTGCGCCACGGAACATCGTAAAAGCGCGCCATCTGGCCGATCATGAAGTTCATCAGGCTGATCTCGGGCGTGCCGGCCATGGGTGCTCCGGATTTCATCGAAACGGTCGACAGGTAATGCCCCCAGATCGCAGGGCAGCCCTTGCGGATCACCTGCGTATAGGCCAGCGCCGACAGCGCCTCGGCAGTCAGCTGTGCCACGGTCGCGGGCACCGATGCCGGGGTGTTCGCGCCCCCCAGAACAAAGGGCGAGCACAGAACCGGCTGATTGCGGCGGCAGAAGGCCCGCATCGCACCCAGCATGGTTTCGTCCCAGACCAGCGGGCTGTTGCCGTTGCAGTTGCCGGTGGTGACCGGATGATCGTCAATGAAACCTTCGCCGAACAGGATATCGCTCATATCCATCACATCCTCGGCGTTCCTGGGCGAGGTGGTCATACCCATGAAGGTCTTGTCCGAATATTTCATCGACGAATAGGTGATGCGCAGATGCCGCTGGCTGATCGGGTGATCATAGGGCTCGACAATGTGATGGGCCGAGCTGTGCAGCGCGGGCATCATGTGCGATAGCTTGTGGAACATCGCCAGATCATCCAACGTCGGGTTGCGGCGCACATCGTCCAGATCGCGTAGGAATGGCGCCCCGGTCATCGGTACGAAGATCGCGTGCTTGCCCCCCAGCGCCAGGTTCTTTTTCGGATCGCGCGCGTGATAGGTGAACTGCGCCGGAATGCTCGAGATTAGGTCGCGCACCATGTGGCGATCCAGAAAAACCAGCTCTCCATCAACCTTGGCTCCGGCTTTTTTCCAGTCTTCCAGCGCGACGGGGTCGCGGAACTGAACACCGACGTTCTCCAGAATGTCCATCGCCGCATTGTCGATGCGCTCAACCTGGGTCGCGTCCATGACCTCGCACAGCGGGATGCCTCGGGTCAGGCCCGGCAGCATGTCAAAGTTCGGAGCGGAGCGTTTGGCGCGGCGGGCAGAACGTCCGCCGGAACGCGTGGCAGTGCGAGTGGTCAAGGGGCAATCCTCCAATTTTGAAGCAAACTGACGGATTCGCGGCGCGCCCACCTCTCTGATTGCGATATGTGCTTGCAAGAAGCGACAAAGGTTAAGCCAATCCTTTTTTTTCATCCATTTGTAACGAAAGGACGCCCGGTCATTTTCCCCTGTGTGACCTACTTCACAGCCAATCAAGTGCATACATCTGCAACAGATAAACGTAAGGTTGATTCTGAAGGCACTCACTCATGCACCACAAAACAGAGATGCTGATCGTCGGCGCCGGGTTTGCCGGGCTGACGATGGCGCTTGAGGCCCGCAAACGCGGTATCAAGGATATCGCGATTTTGGAAAAGGCCGATGATATCGGGGGGACATGGCGCGAAAACACCTATCCCGGTGTCGCCTGTGATGTGCCATCGCATCTGTATTCCATGGCGACCCACCTCAACCCGCATTGGAGCCGCGCGTATGCCGGTGGCGCAGAAATACAGGCTTATCTGCAAAAGGTTGCGCGTCAGGAAGGGTTGTATGACCTGTGCCACTTCGGGCAGGAGCTGAAATCGGCCAGGTGGGATGGAACGCGCTGGCAAGTTGAAACGATGGATGGTCAGCACTGGTCGGCCCGGTTTCTGGTCTCGGCCATTGGTGCACTTCATTATCCCAGCATTCCGGACATCCCCGGCGCAGACAGGTTTCCCGGCCCCAGTTTCCACTCTGCCGAATGGAATCACGATGTCGATCTGACCGGCAAGAGCGTTGCGGTCGTCGGTACCGGGGCGTCCGCTGTTCAGTTTGTACCCGAAATCGCCGGAATTGCAGGCCACGTCACGATCTTTCAGCGCAGTGCGCCTTACGTGATGCCGCGCCCGGACGGCCCGATTGCGCCCTGGGTGCGCAGCATTTACGCCCGGTTTCCCATTTTGCCGCGCATTCGGCGCAAGTTGATATTCATGATCTTCGAATTTCGCCACCGCGTGTTTCGCGGTGAGGAACGTGCGGTAAATTTTGCCTTGAAAATGTGGCGAAAGGCATTGGAGCGCGCCATCACCGATCCGGCCGAACAACGGGTTCTGACCCCCGACTACCGGATCGGCTGCAAACGAATCCTGAGCTCGAACGATTGGTACCCGACCCTGGCCCGCGACAATGTCAGCGTTGTTCCGAAAGGCGTCGCCCGAATTGAAGGTGACACAGTCATCGCGGCGGATGGCACCCAGACCAAGGCGGATGCCTTGATCTGGGGCACGGGGTTTCACGTAACCGACGTGGTCGAGCGTCTGGACATCACCGGCACAGACGGGCTGACGTTGCGCACTGCCTGGTCGGATGGCATGTGCGCGCATCTGGGTACCGCAATTGCGGGTTTCCCCAATTTCTTCCTCCTTCTGGGGCCGCATACCGGGCTGGGGCATAACTCGGTCGTGCTGATGATCGAGGCCCAGGTTGGCCATATCGGCCGGGTCCTGAGCGAGATGCAGCACAAGGGTCTGTCCGCGATTACTCCTGACGCAGCCAGACAGGCGGCGTTCACACGGGAAATGCACGACCGCCACTCGGACGGTGTCTGGCAGGCCGGGGGCTGTTCATCGTGGTACATGGATGCGGAAGGGCGGAACACGACCCTTTGGCCCGGCACGGTTGCCGAGTTCCAGAAACGCATGGCACAATCGGGGTTGGAACAATACAGACCCGCCGCCCTTGGCAATGGAGAGAGTTGAATGACAACCGTTCTGATCGTGATCGCCGTCTTTGCCGTGGCCCTGTTTGTCACGAACCTGTGGACCCGGAGGATAACACGCCACGGTCTTGAAACCGTGCCACAGCTGGGTCAGATCACACCCGTTCGCGGCGGCAGCATTCACTATGTGGAAAGGGGAAACCCCGACGCACAGACCATCGTCATGATCCATGGCCTGGCCGGGCAGTTGCAGCACTTTACCTATGCGCTGGTGGATCTTCTGGCCGACGACTACCACGTTATCGCGCTGGACCGGCCGGGATGCGGGTATTCAACGCGCGATACGGCCGAGCTGGCGCAATTGCCCCACCAGGCTGGCATGATTGCTGAGTTTCTGGACAAAAAAGGCGTGGACCGGGCCGTTCTGGTCGGCCACTCGCTGGGGGGCGCGGTTTCATTGGCGATGGCACTGGACCATCCGGCCCGAATTGCCGGGCTGGCGCTGCTGGCACCGCTGACTCACAAACTGCCCGAAACCCCGGCGATCTTCAAACCGCTCGAGATCCGCTCCGAATGGCTGCGCAGTCTGATCGGCAACACGCTCGCCGTTCCTCTGGCGTCCAAAACCGCGCCGCACACGCTGAGCGCAGCGTTTGACCCAGAGACCCCGCCTGATGACTTTCTGGACCGGGCAGGCGGCGCGCTCGGCCTGCGGCCTTCCGCCTTTATCACAGCGTCTCAGGACGTTGCCGGTGTCGATGCCAGTATAAACACGCAGGTCGCGCGCTATCCGAAACTGACTGTCCCCGGGGGCATCCTGTATGGTCGTCAGGACGCGATACTGTCGCCGCCGCTGCACGGGCCGACAATGGCCGAATTCGGGCTGAGTTTTGAAGAGCTGGACGGGTTCGGTCACATGATTCCGATTACTGAGCCCGAAATCTGCGCTGCCTTCATCCGCAGGATGACGGCCGCAACCACATCCCCCCGGATGTCCTTGCAGAACAAGCCATCTGGGCACGCGTGAAAGAAATCTTCGGGCGGGTTGATTTCCCTCTTGACCCTCCCGGGCCCCTCGCTTACATCGCCTCTCACTCAAGGCGGAGTAGCTCAGTTGGTTAGAGCAGCGGAATCATAATCCGCGTGTCGGGGGTTCAAGTCCCTCCTCCGCTACCACCATCCCACATCTAACTATTTATTAATTATAGAAAAACCGACCGCATAAAGCGTATCGGCTCCCATTTCGTTCCCAATTTTGACGGAAAAGCTGATAAACTAGGGGCAGCGAGCGTCCAATCCTCGACCCCTAGTTTGGAGCATCATGATATGCAGCAACCTATCATCTCAGAACCGCCTGCCAAAGTCGGAGAAGTCTGGAAGCCATACCCGCCAGCACCGCAATATCTCATCAGCAATATGGGCCGCGTCTGGTCTGCGCGTTCCCGCAAGGTTCTAAAACTAAATCCGAACTTCAAAGGCTATCTTTTCTTCCAAGCAGCAGGCCGCACGACGATGGTCAACCGCGCTGTTCTCTGGGCGCACAAAGGACCGCCACCAAGCGACGAGCATCAGGCCGCGCATATCAACGGCGTGAAGGATGACAATCGGACGCCAAACCTCCATTGGGTGACGCCGAAGGAAAACGCGCGGCATAAGAAGGCGATTGGCACAGACCATTTCGGAGAAAAGAACCCGGTTGCCAAGATCACCAATCTGGAAGCTTTGAAGATCGATCAGATGCTCAAGGAGGGAAACCGGCCTGCGAGCATCGCGCGACTGTTTGGGATCAACGCCGATCTGGTCTATGCCATGAGGCGCGGCAGAAGTTGGGCGTGGCTAACCGGGCGAACGCCAGTGCCAAGGCGGTGATGCCGAGGTTTGCAGCCTCCTCCCCGGAGGAGGCTGGGTTTGGCTGCTCCGGGTCGATGCCGAGTTTTTCGGACTCGTCACCTGACGAGTCCGGTTTTGGCTGCGCCGGGTCTAATTCGGATGCCTTCGGGGTGGTATGTTTACTCTGCGAGAGTGTTTCTAAATGCGCGGTCGAAGGCGTAAGCATCGCCGGGCGCTCCTTTGGGCTGAGAAGGTGGTCGCATCGCCTGACCGGCCTCGCGCCTGACCAAGAAGTCGTATGTGTCGCGCGCACGATCCTTTCCATGAACCGTCGCAACCAGCCTGAACGGTAGCTTTCCTACCAACAGCGGACGTTCAGCAAAATCGGGGCAACGACGGAATCGCGGACAAAGCCGCCATTCATCTGCAATGCTCGATGTCTGTTTTTGGAGAGGTCACCTAGGGTATAGTAATTCCCCATTCGCCAGTTGTTCTTCCAACTCTGGCCGAAAATATACCTCTGCTTGTTGTTCTTCACCGCGACACGCTCCGATCCACTCGCCACTATACCGTTGGAGCGCTTCATTAATGAAACACACCGCTACATCTTGTTGCTTCTTTGAAGAAAACCCGGATTCAATTGCAATGGGCTCATATCCGTTGGAAGCATCGAAATCGGCTTCCCCCAACGACCTGTAACCCTGAGTCAATTGATGTCGATAGAGCGGTATACCGAGCGATCCTATGACCCAAGTTGTTGAATGCTTTGGACCTCGATAGACACTAGGTGGGTAGGGTTCACCATTTTTTTGTGCGATCTGAACGCTCATTCCATCTATTTCGAGGTACACGAACATGACACTGTCCATGCCTCGGTTAGCACGGACGAATTTAATGGACGTTGTCGGATCATTGGTAACAATCGCGCGGCATTTATGGTCGTACCAGAAATCCAAACCAATGGAGGATCTGTATACGCGAGGTTTGCATGCAAGTTTCACATTCGGATCTGGTACGCGTCTGTTGGATGATTGTGTCAACTAATTCTACCGAGTTTTGCAAAAGCATATCCATACTAGCAGACCTATCCGCTGAGCGCAGCATAGGTAAATCTGGGCTCGATGCGGATGTTGGTCGAAATATCGCGAATGACCGCAACGCGGACGAAGGAGACATCGACAAGGGTTCCTTCAATGTCCGCCTTTCGCGGAAGAGCACTTTTTGCCAGACACGCCAATATGCTGAGATGTTGTGTGTTGAGATATTATCTACGCCTCGTTGCAGAAAAGCTGAGCTTCTATGACCTACGCATGCCAACGTGGACGTGCGAAGGGCCGATACATCAACAATGACAAGTAGGAACAAGAAGAATACGGTCGGCGTCAAGTTTACGTAATTGGAGGCGAAAAATGAGCGATCCTAAGATATTGATTACTTTGATTAATGGCACGTTTGCCCCCAATGCCAGTTGGATAAAGTCAGGCTCATCATTGGCCTCTTGGTTGAGAAAGAACCTTCCAAACGCACCTTCGGTTCATTCCTTCTCTTGGCGTGGCCAAAACAAAGTTCGAGCGAGGCTGACTGCGGCTCGGGACCTAAAGTTGCATGTGGAGTCGCTAAAAGCGCAACACGAACAAAGCGGAGAAAAAGTAGCTCACTATCTCATCGGCCACAGCCATGGCGGGAACGTCGCACTATACGCATATGCTCAATTGGAAAACAAAGACGACATAGACGGTATCATCTGCCTGTCGACGCCGTTCCTACATTTCTGGAGCAACAGATCGGTAAACACCATGAGCTTTTTGGCGCGCTGCGCTCTAACGATCATCATCTTTGTGTTCATGAAAGGTATCTTGTCCGACATACACAAAGACTACGGCGATAACTTTTCTGACGGAGTTTCTTGGGCCGCCTTCTTACTTTCACAGAGCCTCAATCTTCTGATTTGGTTTGTTTTCTTCATACTCTACAGAGCAAGCAAAGACGCTTCCCTTAGATTCAAACAGAGAATCTACGACGCAGAGCTTCCGCACATACCCAGCGAAAAGTTTCTTTCGGTTCGCACAATTGGTGATGAAGCAAACGGCTTGTTAGGTGCTGCTGCGTTAATCAACTGGATTTCAATTCGTGTAGCGACAATCCCTTACAGGATCGTCACCGTCTTTGGTGTGTCGTTTCTGGTCTTGGCTTACTTGCCAGTTTTATTGGGCCCTATGGCGTTTGGATACGACGTTGATTTCGGTGCTGCCATCATCATGAGCACCGTCGGAATAGTGCTGGGTCTGCCCTTCCTGCTGGGCATACTCCGACTGTTCTGTACGGCATTGTATGGTTTCGACATCCCCTTTCATTATTCCAATTGCCTAGTTTCGGCTGAAACAACGCCCAACACCGGGTCGTATGAAAGCGTTCTAGTCGAGCCAATCTCAAGCAACGCCGCTGAATATTACGATCCTCACACTGAGGAGGTTATAGTCTTGGATAGGTGGGAGGGCCTTAAGCACAGTGAAGTTTACGACAATACTGATTGCCTCAAGATCATTTCATCTTGGATTTCTGCAAAGCAAGATCGGATATAATCCAACGACCGTCTTAAAATCGCGTAGCATTGAGCGATGAGTTCGCAATACCGCCGTTTATTGAGCCTTCGCAGATGCACTAGCGAGGTTTCCGATTCTGTCGTGCCAGCTACATTGTGAAATATGGCCTTATTCATGCAAAGCGAACGTTCGCGGTGGATGCAGCTTTCAGCAAGTTTGAGCTCTGACCGGACATAGCCGAGTGATCTGGTAGCTGCGGGTGCACAAGGCTGCTTACTGCACTTTGCCGACCTTGACCCCTCGGTGCTCGTCAATTGTCTGAGTGAAAGGGCCGAATGTCGACTGCGAGCCCAGAGCGGACCCAACAGTATTCTGAACATACTCCCGGTAATTGATCTACACCCCAGTCTCAAAGCTTGGTGGTTTAGCCAGGTTTGTCATGATGCGTTTGAACAAATTTCAAAGCCTCATAAGAAATTGGTTTTTTTGATTTCAATCAGTTATATTCGAATGTGATGACTTGGAAGCGTGGGGTACAGGTGCGCAGTTCTATTTCTGATGAGGCTATGGCGAGGCTCCCGTTCTGGGTGACACCCCCCGGAGAGACAGACGGTTTTCTGATCGTTGTTGGATTGGTTCTTGTCACAGTGCTTCTGGGTTTTGGTGCACTCTACTTCACCGTACAAGCCATTCCCGACCGTATGGCAGCTGGTGCTCATAAAATCCAAATGCAGCTGGTCGGTGTGCTTGGGTTGATTTCTCTCTTCACTCTGAACAACGCTTTCTGGATCGCAGCAATTCTGATCGCCGCCGTGCCGTTACATGAAATCTTTCCACTTAAGCCAGAATTAGACCTCTCGGAGAGCCACGATGCTTGAGTTGGTCTTCTCTGCGCTAATCACAATCGTCCCGGACTACCTGTATCGCCGCTACAGGCAGGGCAAGCGTTGGGGCCACGAAATTACCCTGTTCAATGTCTGGTATGAATTGCGGTGGGGCTTGACCGCCTGCGCAATACTGGCTGTGACATTGATCACGGTGATCTTCTATTTCCACCCCTCAACGCGGAATGTCTCCGCCGCGTTTCGTACGGTTACCATTCTGTCGGATCGTGCGGGGCGGGTCGCGGAAGTCTACGTCGCTAATAATGACGACGTGAAAGCCGGTGAGGCTATTTTTCGACTAGACACAACGCGACAGGAGGCAGCAGCAGATACGGCTCAGCGCCGCATAGAAGAGATCGAGGCGGCTCTGGGCCTAGCCGCAACGGAAGTCGCTGGTGCTATCGCTCGGGTCGAGGCGGCGGAAGCCGAACTTGCTCAGGCTACGAGCGATTTGGAACGACGTCTGAAGCTTGCGGAGCGAAACAACACAGCTGTGAGCGAGCAGGAATTGGAACGCTTGCAAACAGCAGTGTCCGGCGCAGAAAGCCAGCGGATAGCCGCTATTGCCACGCTGGATGGTGCCAAATTGCGCCAAACCACTCTTCTCCCTGCACAGCTTGAAACTGCTCGTGCAGTTTTGAGAGAGGCTGAGAACGAGATATCAAAATCCACCGTGTTCGCCGAGGTGGATGGAACGGTAACGCAGTTCCTCCTAAAGCCGGGTGATATCGTTAATCCAATTCTTCGCCCTGCTGGGATTTTGGTGCCTGAAGTCACGGGGCAAGGGCGTTACATCGCGGCATTTGGTCAGATTTCTTCAAGTGTGCTGAAACGAGGTATGCTAGTGGAAATTACATGTGCATCTAAACCCTTGACCATAATCCCAATGGTCGTAGACGAAGTACAGGGCGCGATTGCTGCCGGGCAATTCCGTCCGGGGGATGCGCTGTTGGATCAGCAAGATAGAGTGCGACCCGGTACCGTTACGGCTTTTCTCGCACCTATTTTCCCACGTCATCTTGAAAGCATCCCGCCCGGTAGCGCGTGCGTTGGCGTTGCCTATACGAGCCGAGCAAAGGAAATCGACGCTGGTGAAATCACGGGCCTGTCTGCATTCATTGCAAGAATTGTGGACGGCATGGGTATCGCAAATGCCATAGTCTTACGTGCTCAGGCCATTTTGCTTCCCGTCAAGACCTTGGTTTTCAATTAGGACCCGATCAGTAGAGGGGTAGACTCCCGACATGGTTTGCGACGCCAGCTACATTTGCACGTTTCTATCGGTTTTCCTTTGGGACCTGATCTATCTGTCACCGATATTAGTGTTTTTGCTGGTTTTGGTGTCCACGCTGGGGATATCGATTGGTAGAATCGAAGGCTGGTCGACCGGGGTAAGCCTTTATCATGCTTTCATAAACGCAACCACAGTAGGCTACGGTGACATTAAGCCAGAGCAACCCGCGAGCAGGGTCTTAGCGGTTATCAACGCATTTGTCGGGCTGATATTTGTAGGAATTATCGTGGGTATAGGCGTCCATGCTGTTGAGACCTCAATGATTGTCGAATTTTGATTTGTGCAGGTTTCAAGAAACGAGAATGACCGATTTGTCCGCACAGCTGCTGTCCACGCCTCCAAGACACTGCATCTTTGATCCAAAGTCCGCTTCCTGCGCATTGCCGCCGTCGCTGAGGCCTAGTGCTGCAAATGCAGCGAACGGCAGCTTGGTGGCCATTTCTCCCAAGTGGCTGAGAAATCCGGCACAAGTTGATCCTAATATTGCCCCCACCTAGGTGGGGACATCTTGAGTTAGTTTAAGAGCAAAACACCCCTAGATTACGCGGCCTTATTGGCTGCCGCCGCTGCCAACGCGTCGACTTCTTCGTTTCTGGGGTCTCCCGAGTGGCCACGAATCCATTCCCACTCCACGATCAGCCCGTCAGTTGCTGCAAGTAGCTCTTCCCAAAGGTCGCGGTTCTCGACGGGTTTTCCGCCTGCTTTTCGCCAGCCGTTAGCCTGCCATTTTGGCATCCATTCGGTCATTCCTTGGATGAGCAACCGGCTGTCAGAGTAAACAGTGATCTGAGCTTTCTCGCCTTTTTTGATCTTTTTTAGGCCCTGAATGGCGGCTGTCATTTCCATCCTGTTGTTGGTGGTGTGTTTGACGCCGCCATTGATGGACCGCTTCTTGACCTCTTTGCCGTCTTCGTATCGTCGGAGAGTTGCAGCCCAGCCGCCGCGACCGGGGTTTCCAAGGCATGAGCCATCAGTGTGAATTGTTATTTCAGTGTTTGTCATTTTGGGGTTCTTCTTCGTTCGTTAGAGGGCTGTGGTTTGTTTGCGGTCGGTCATGGCGACCACGCCAAGCCCAACCAAGAATGAAAGTGCTTCGCTCTGAGAGACCTCTCGGCCCATCTGTTCGACCATGCGTTCCCGCACAGTGTTGACCGTAGCAACCACTTCAGGGCGCACTCTCACGCTAGCCCAGTGGTTTTGTCGGTCGGCCCAAAGGTCAAGCTGCTCGTCAATCTTGTCGTGGCCTAGGCGGGCGCGTGTGGTTGATCTCAGGCGTTTCGTGAACGCTCGTCGTTTGTCATTGCCGATACGGCGCAGCCTTTTGTCGGCCACGCGGTTCTGTTCATTCAGTTCCATTGTGTGTTCCAGATATGAAAAGGGACGCCCGTTCTGGACGCCCCGGTTGCTGTTATGGGGAGACAATGTCTCCCTCTATGTGTCTCCCCTCGTGCCGCCATCACGGCCACTTCGGGTATTCGTTTAGGATGCTCTCAGAAGCCGACTTAATCCAAACTGAGAGCGTCGTCTGAGAGCGTGTCCATGCGTCCTTTGAAGTTACGCCGGGGGTTGTATGTGAAGTTGCTGCCTTCGTCGTCGTTGGCTGCTCTCAACAACGCATCAAGTGGTCGTTCAGTGTCCCCTACAGGCGTCCGTGCGGTGCGCCTTCGATCAACGATGCTGGTGTCCGCAAATTCTTCGTCAGCGTCCAGTACATCGCTCTCCCACAATTCTGCGGTGATCTGCTTCAATCGCCAAGGGTCGAACACCTTGCACAACACTGTAAGGACATCCTCATCCCGCTTTAGCTTGGCATCGGTCAACACCTTGCTGATTGCATTCGCAGCGTCGTTGGTCATTGCTTCCAATTCCTCACTGCTGGGAGGCGTCCAAGCGTCGTCGAGTTGGACCTTCCACTGATTGTCCTGCCACCACTCCCCGGTCGGAATGTGCTCTGCTTCGGCCATCAGCTTAAACACCTTGTTCATGCGTTGAACGGTTCGTGTTGAGACCCCTGACGCATGTGCGATCTGTGACTTGGTTATCTGGCTCTGCCAGTTCTTACCCGTCCACTGCAAGCTATCGCGAACCAACCGCCATGCGGCGTTGTTCCGCTCTGCTGGCATCAAGGGCTTACTGTCTTTTGTGTTCGCCGCCAGCGCCACCAAACGGGCAACCATAGGCAGGCATTCGTGAACAAGAACGGGAACCAGAGGAGCATCTCTTGGGTCAACCCTGTGGGTTTCGAAGTGGTGATAGTATGCCTCGGTCCTGTGGTGGCCATCCATGATGATCAATCGCCCGGTATGGCTACCGGTATCATCGCATTCCCGCCAGAGCAGTATCGGGTCGAGTTCTCGGCCAGATCGTAAGGCTTTCGCTAGGGTATCGATGTGGTCGGCGCTCGGTGCTTCACCAGAACGAAACCAAAATCGGGGGTCCTTTGCTATTGATGTAACAGGTATGTCGTCGCATGCGACCACGACATTTTCAGTGTTGAGTTCAGAGGCTTTCATAGCTCTTTGCTCCGTTAAACATGGATATAGGTTTCTCTTCGTGCATTGCGTGCAACTTGGCTTTTCAACCGATAACGCCCCAGGGCAGGGACACGCGGGAGCTATCGGACAGGAAAGACCCGCCGCCCAGTGCGCGGCACCTGAATGAAAGATGACGCGCGACGCGTTTCAGGACGCCCGATAAAGGCCCCTCAGGGCAGGCTAAGGCAAGGTGGTCTGTAGAGAGACGCCCCGCCCAGATGGAAGTCCCTGAAATTCGCGCTAGGCGAAATGCTGGTTTCCGCCTCATCCACGGGATGGGACGAACCACTGTCAATCCGTAGCTCGAGTTTCTGTCGGGGTTTGTATGGGTGTTGACTACCGCAGAATGACGAGCGTTTACTTACTTCACGTGGGAGGGATTTTCATAAGTATATGATATCAGGTTTCTTTCTGAGCGACCCTTCAGGGGCATCTAAATGCCATCGAGCGCTTGCTTACTGCCGCGGCGCCAGGGGAAAGAGTGCCTAACGTCACTCACGTCACAGTCAAAGGTCCGCCTTAACAGACAAAAATGACCTGCGGGTCGTTAAATCAGTGCCTTAGGCTCTAATCCTATAAATGAAAAATCTGCTCACTGGCAGCAAAGCGAACGTTCAGGCAGACTGAAGCGAACGGCTGCTCCGAACCCAAAGCGGGCTACTTGCGCTATGTTGTCGCGAGCCGGGGTGTCACTCAATCACAGATGAGGACCGCGACTAAAACGGGCGCTCTGTTCGAAAAAGCACATGCAACGTCATTGAAAGTGAGAAAAGTACCCGGAAAAGAAGACCCCAGCTGAGACGGGCGTTCGATTAAATTGCTGTGCATTTGACTTCAACGAAACCTATTCCGGGGTTTTTCGTCTCGTTCTTAGGGACAAACACCCTAGTTACCGCTCCTTGATCTGCAAAAATTCGTAACAGATTTATTCCGTCCGAGGTTTCGTTGGAGCAAGTTGCATTTTTTTCGCATTCGTAAAGTGTTTTTTGCCCATCGGGCTGAAAGGCGATCACAAGTTCGCTGATCTGTGCAAACTTAACACCTTTGAGATTTGGGTCTGTAGGTACACAAAGGTAGTCTTTTGCGGTAGCGGTTGTTGCTGTCACGGCTAGAATGACCGCTGTGATTAATCGTTTCATCTGTTGCACCTCGTTGTTGTACGCAACGCATGGCCGGCGTTATGTTCGACATTAATTGCAAAGTTGGAAAGTAAGCCGATCAGCATTGAGTTCTTTGATGGAGCTAGGAGACCGCAAGGTTAAAGAGACATTTTCTCGCCTAGCAAGCAGTAGGACGAAGTCTAAGTATCAAAGGAAAAATTGACCTTATTGTGGCGTCGAGATCCAAGTTGTCTCGATTGGCATACACAGTTGGAAGATCCCCAGAACACCAACGTCCGAAAATCGATCATTGTGGAGTTTTAATCGACGCTCACTCAACGCAAAAAGTCCCATGTGTCCGCAACTCGGTCGTTGAAGCACCTCGCATCGAATGGCTGCTTTTAGGCGCTTTATAGGTCCAGAGCCTAGGCCACCTCTTTGGCCAACCTATAAACCGTCGCTCTGCTGACCCCGAAGTCCCTCGCAATCTGGGTTGGCTTCACACCGTTCTCGAACGCCTTACGGATGGCTGTCGCCTTGGTCTCATCCATTGCAGGTCGTCCTTTGAACTTCCCCTCTGCCTTAGCCTTAGCAATTCCTTCGCGCTGCCGTTCAAGCATCACTTCCCGTTCGAACTGAGCTACAGCCCCAAGGATGGTTTCAAGCATTTGCGCTGTGGCGCTGTCATTCATCATTGGCATGTTCTTGATGTGCAGTTGGACGCCTTTGCCTGAAAGCCGCTTGCGAATATCGATGAGGTCAGGGACAGAGCGCGCCAGACGGTCCAGCTTAGTGACAACCAAAGTGTCGCCTTCACGGGCAAAGTCTATGGCCGCCTCAAGCTGACCTCGCTGCTTTACACTGCTGACCTGTTCCGCGAACACCTTCTCGCAACCATGGTCTTTAAGCTCGCGTTGCTGCGCCTCAAAGCCCGCGATCTGGTCTGCGGTTGACGTCCGCGCGTATCCGATGAGCATGTGCCTGTCTCCGAAAGTGTATCATTTACCTTTTAGGGTTAAGTAGGAAGGTGTACTTTAAGTGTCAACACCACTTAAATGAGACGGATTTGGTGGGCTGGCACTTGTCTTGTTACACTCCGGTCAAATGGGACGCGCGCGCTCAGGACGCCTTGGGGCACCTTCTGTGGTTCGTGAACATCAGGCGGTAACGGCCAACGTCAACGAAAGTCTCGCCCGGTCTCTCACGGCTCACCTTAAGGGGCACTGAATGCGAGTGACGCTCCACGAGCAGATCAAAGGGGCCGACGCAAAAGTCAAAGACGATCATTCTACTATTCCTATTATTGGTAGTGCTGCATCAAGGGGATGCAACGCCTTGATGAATCAACAGGGAGCGATCGTCAAAATATTGTTTTTAATGCACTAAATGGACTTTCCCGCAGGCGGTGAGAGGTGAACCTGAGGCGGCCCCGCCGGGGGGTATGCGCGGCGCTATATATTATCTCTGGCACTCAGATTTATTTGCCAAAATATCTGGACCACATCAAATCCCGATCAAGCCCTCTTCTCCCCTTCAGTCGCCGCTGGGTTGTCCCTTAGGGCACGCAGACGTTCGACCTTACGTAGATCGTCGCGGGGTAGCCACTCTAAATGTAGTACCCTAGTACTAGCCCCTAAAGATTATCTGATTTTGATCCAAGGGATTTTGCAAATCTCGCGGTATAACGTTGATATAGGATAGTCACCGTAGTCCTCACCGGCGTTTCGGCTAGCATGGCCACAAATAGCGTCCTGATAGACGACAGCAACGTCAGCGTTTCTTGCTTGCGTTTTGAACCGATGCCGCCATGCATGACTTGGTTGAATCCTAGGGTCCGTAATGCCGACTTTGTTCCTGACCCAATCACCGACCTTATCGCGGGCGTTCTGGGAAAGCCGGAAAGCGTCTTCTGGTGTCTTTCCTCCATCGTGGAACAGATAACCAGTTCGGGCACTGCTAATGAAGTCCACAAGACCGCTCTCGACTAGGTGTGGGTGCAAAGGCACAGTTCTGTATCGCCCAGCTTTAACTCTCCCCGCCTCAGGCGTGATTAAGAGCCATTGGATAACTCCTTCCGATTTCAGGTCTTGCTTGCGGAGTTGTGCGATTTCTCCCGCTCTAGCTCCGCTATATGCGCAAATCCAAGGTATCCATCGACAGGCCAGCTTGTTTCTTAGGGTCGCCCGCGTGTCTTCCTTTAGGGCTTTGTTGGCGTGTTTCAGAATGAGTCTTGCTTCGTCATCGGTGAAGCCTTTGGAGCGCGCTGCGACAGGCTTAGGGACTTTTACCGACACCCCCTCGGATGGATCAATTTCGATCAAGAATTTTGAGCGAGCTAACCGGAGGATGGCTTTGATAGCCGTAAGGTATTTCGGGCCGATGGTTTTTGGTTTCAGTCCTTTCTCATCTCGAAGATAGTCGCACCAATCCGCTATGTCCTTGGGCTTAATTCGGGAGACATCCTCATGTCCCAGATACGCGACCAAGGCGTCTTTCTTCTGAGCGAAGTCATCGACCGTTGCAGGTGCCTTTCCGTTACTCAGGTGGTCTTTCTTCCACCGTTCAAAAAGGCTGGTGAGTGTGGGACCCTCGGGTGCCGATTGTGGAGTGCTTGCGGGTTCCCACTCAGGGAAGCGCGTAGCCTGCGGGTCCGGGGTGAAGTCGCCTTCGGCCCGCTTTAATTGCTGACTAGCTGCCTGCGTCCAAGACCTATGGACTTCGCGTAGCAAACGAGCGCGCGTCGGTTCGTCTACAGCAATTCCTTCTTCTGCCAATATCTCGTCAGTGGCATCTCCATACCATTTTTCTAACCCGCCCTCAGCAGCTTCCGCCTGTTGGCTCAGTTCCAGAACGCGGTGCCAAATCTCAGGCTCTCCCGGTTCATTTTCCAATACTTCCATAAGGCGGAAATACACGCGCGCCGAAAGTGCGACGATCTTTTTCAATGGGAGGGGTTCAGGCTTTGCCCGAAGGGAAGCCCACCGCTTTTGAATTTTGGCGTACTCAGCCGCAAATCGCTCCTTGGCGACTGCTGGGTCTCTCGTGCGGAGTGACTTTGAGACCTCAGCGCGGCCAACGATTCCCTTGAGGTCCGCTGGAACGCGCACCCTGACGTAGTAGATTCCGCTCTTTTTGTCTTTGACTGGTGTAGGCATGGTAAGGGTCACTGTGTAGGACTCCTGTGTAGGAGTCTGCAAGCGCAAGCCGTTGGTTCGGCGTAAGTTTCTGACGAATATAAGGAAATCATGGTGCTGCTGGAGAGAATTGAACTCTCGACCTCTCCCTTACCAAGGGAGTGCTCTACCTCTGAGCTACAGCAGCGCTGTGGGCGGGTGATTAGACTCAAACGAAACGCGGCGCAAGGGTGTCTGGACGGTTTTTTTCGCCTCCTGTAGAGAAAGATCATGACGGAAAAAAATTCACCCAAAAAACAAGGCAAATCCGGGGATGCACGCGAAGAGCGGCTGAAGGCGGCGCTGAAGGCCAATATGGCGCGGCGCAAGGCACAGGCCAAGGCGCGGGCGGCCTCCGGGGACAATGCCGACAAGGACGAGGGATAAGAGCAGATGGATTCGATTCTGGTGACGGGCAACGGCCCGCTGAACGGTCAAATACCGATTGCGGGGGCCAAGAACGCGTGTCTGACACTGATGCCTGCGACTTTGCTGAGCGAAGAACCGCTGACGCTGACCAACGCGCCACGCCTCAGCGACATCAAGACCATGACGGCTCTGCTGCAATCGCTGGGGGCCGAGGTGTCGTCGCTGCAGGATGGTCAGGTGATCGCGATGTCGAGCCACAACCTGACCAGCCAAACGGCGGATTATGACATCGTGCGCAAGATGCGTGCTTCGAACCTGGTGCTGGGTCCTTTGCTTGCGCGATTTGGACAAGCGGTTGTTTCTTTGCCCGGTGGCTGCGCGATCGGAGCCCGTCCGATGGACCTGCACATGGAAGGGCTTGAAGCGCTGGGCGCCGAGATCGAGCTGAAGGACGGTTATTTGCACGCCAGGGCTACGGGTGGGCTGAAAGGCGCGGTGCATGAGATGCGCTTTGCCTCAGTCGGGGCCACTGAAAACATCGTCATGGCGGCAACGCTGGCCAAGGGCACCACGGTTCTGAAGAACGCGGCGCGCGAGCCCGAGATTGTCGATCTGGTCGAATGCCTGCGAAAGATGGGTGCACAGATTTCAGGCGAGGGCAACTCGACCATAGAAATTCAGGGCGTCGACCGGCTGCACGGTGCCACACATCAGGTTGTCACCGACCGGATCGAACTGGGCACCTATATGCTGGCCCCGGCGATTTGCGGCGGCGAGGTCGAGCTGCTGGGCGGGCGCATGTCGCTGGTCGACTCCTTTGCCGCCAAACTCGACGCGGCGGGTGTCAGTGTCACCGAAACCCAAAACGGCTTGAAAGTGGCCCGCAAGAATGGCCGCGTGCAGGCCGTGGATGTGGTTACGGAACCTTTCCCGGGTTTCCCGACCGACCTGCAGGCGCAAATGATGGCGCTGATGTGCACCGCCGAAGGAGTTTCGGTTTTGGAAGAACGTATTTTCGAAAACCGTTTCATGCATGCCCCGGAACTTGTGCGCATGGGCGCGAATATCGAAGTGCATGGCGGCACCGCCACCGTCACGGGTGTCGAAACGCTGAAAGGCGCCCCGGTGATGGCGACAGATCTGCGGGCTTCGGTGTCGCTGATCCTTGCCGGATTGGCGGCTGAAGGTGAGACAACGGTAAGCCGGGTCTATCATTTGGACCGCGGATATGAGCATGTGGTGCGCAAGCTGGAAGGCGTGGGTGCAAAAATCGAACGGATCAAGGGCGAATGACGGACGCAAGTTTTGAAGACGGGCGCGAAGCCCCGCTGAATCTGGGGGCCGAGGATGCAGATGACCTGAAGGTGATCTCGACCCTAGCCCAGGACGCGGTTTTTCCTGTGACCGAGATGAAATGGCAACCGTCGAAGCGCCGCTTTGGCTTGTTGCTGAATCGCTTTCGCTGGGAAGACAAGGATGCCGCCGCCCGTCGTGACCGCCCGTTTGAACGGGTGCAGTCGGTTCTGGTCTTCGATTCCGTTCTGTCCGTGGCCAGTCAGGGCATTGATCGCGGCGAGAAGGACATGGTCATGTCCCTGCTGTCCGTCGAATTCGAACCCGGCGAGGATGGCGCGGGCCAGGTCTTGCTGACACTGGCGGGTGATGGCGCGATCCGCCTGACGGTCGAGGCGTTGGAAGCCACGCTCAAAGACGTCACGCGCCCGTATCAGGCCCCATCCGGCCGGGCCCCGCAACACCCCGAATAGATGCAAAACAAGCGTGGCATTTCTCAGGCGTTTTTGAAGGTGCACGATGGCATCGTATTGCGCCCGGCCACGGTATTCGATGTGTTTGACGTAAGCCGGGTGCTGATCCGGTCGATCACTCAGCTTTGCGTGGCCGATCACAACAACGACCCCGTCTATCTAAAACAGTGGACCGCGAACAAAGACCCGGCGACCATCCGGGGCTGGTTCAAGCCGGGATCCCAGATCTGGCTGGCCGAGCGTGAAGGGCAGGTGGCTGCGGTCGGAGGATTGTTCGAAACCGGCAAGATCACCTTGCTCTATGTTGACCCGGATCACGTGGGCAGCGGGGTTGGGGCCGCACTGCTCAACCGGCTGGAGCGGCAACTGGTCGCGTGCGGCTGTTCCGAGGCGCATCTTGATGGCACCCGGACTGCGCGCGAGTTCTATCTGCGCCACGGCTGGCAGGTCACGGGGCAATGCAGTGACCGTCAGGACCTGTCCTGCTTTGCCATGCGCAAATCGCTGCACCCCGCGGGCTGAGGGTTGAGGCCGCGCCCCGTGGGCGATATGTCCCGTGGCGCAACGCCCGGAGTGCCAGACCATGCCCGTTTTCCTCGACGCCACATCGCCCGATTTCGAAGCCGCCTTCCAGACCCTTCTGTCTGCCAAGCGCGAAGACAGTCCGGATGTGGATGCAGTTGTGGCGCAGATCATCGACGATGTACGCAACCGGGGCGACGCGGCAGTCATCGAACTGACCGCGAAATTCGACCGGCTGGAGCTGACGCCCGAAAAGCTGGCCTTCAGCGCGCAGGAGATTTCAGACGCGGTGGCGCAAGTCGGGTCCAAAGACCGCGCGGCGCTGGAGCTGGCCGCCGGCCGGATCCGGGCCTATCACGAACGGCAGATGCCCAAGGATCACCAATGGACGGACGCGGCGGGCGCAACGCTGGGCTGGCGCTGGTCTGCGGTCTCTGCTGCGGGGTTGTATGTGCCCGGCGGGTTGGCCTCTTACCCGTCCTCGGTTTTGATGAATGCCATTCCGGCCAAGGTGGCGGGCGTGGACCGGCTGGCCATCGTGGTGCCCACGCCGGACGGGAAGGTGAATCCGCTGGTGCTGCTGGCGGCACAATTGTCGGGCGTGGACGAAGTGTATCGCATCGGCGGAGCGCAGGCCGTGGCGGCGCTGGCCTATGGCACCGACACCATCGCACCGGTCGACAAGATCACCGGCCCAGGCAATGCCTTTGTGGCGGCAGCCAAGCGGCGCGTCTTTGGCAAGGTCGGCATCGACATGATTGCGGGCCCCTCGGAAATCCTGGTCATTGCCGACAAGGACAATGACCCGGACTGGATCGCACTGGACCTGCTCAGCCAGGCCGAACATGATGAAAGCGCGCAATCGATCCTGATCACCGACGACGCCGCATTTGGCCACAGCGTTGCCAATGCTGTCGAAAAGCGCCTCCAAACCCTGCAACGCCGCGTCATCGCCGGTGCCAGCTGGCGCGACTTTGGCGCCATCATCACCGTACGCGATCTGGACGAGGCCGCGGCGCTTTCCAACCGTATCGCCCCGGAGCATCTGGAGCTTTGCGTCGCGGACCCGGTCGCGCTGAGCGAAAAGACCATCCACGCCGGGGCAATCTTTCTGGGCCAATACACCCCCGAAGCCATCGGTGATTATGTCGGCGGCCCAAACCACGTGCTTCCAACGGCCCGGTCCGCCCGGTTCTCGTCCGGGCTCAGCGTGATGGATTTCCTCAAACGCACGACACTCAGCCAAATGACCCCCAAAGCCCTGCGCGCGATCGGTCCCGCCGCTGAACAGCTGGCGCAATCGGAAAGCCTCGAGGCGCACGGCCTTTCGGTCACGGCGCGCCTGAACCGCCTGAATGGCTGAAATGACGCAAAGACCGGGCATGTATGGCGCTTCTCTGCGTTGCCGACGGAAAGCCGTTGTTATAGGTCTGTGCTGACACAAGGATAGTTGCCGTAAAGATGACCCGTATTTCGCATATCGAACTGGATGACCGAAACCTGCCGCCTCCGACCCCCGAGATCGAGCAGGAACGCAAGGTTGCCATCTATGATCTGCTGGAAGATAACAGCTTTTCGCTGCCCAAACGTGATGACCGTGTCGCACCTGATGGGCCTTACCACGTACAGCTGTCGATCCGCGACAAACGGCTGGTCTTTGATATCGAGACGGAAGAGGCCGAAAAAGCCGCTGAATTTCACCTGTCGCTTGGCCCGTTCCGTCAGGTGGTCAAGGATTATTTCCAGATCTGTGAAAGCTATTTCGACGCGGTCAAGACCCTGCCGCCGAGCCAGATCGAGACCATCGACATGGCCCGCCGCGGCATCCACAACGAAGGCAGCCGCGTTCTACAAGAACGGCTGGAGGGAAAAGCAGAAGTGGATACTGATACGGCCCGACGCCTGTTCACGCTGATCTGCGTGCTACATTTCGGGGGCTGACGGGTGAAGCCTCTGCCGCAGTCGGTCCTGTTCTGTTGCGACCATAACTCGGTTCGATCTCCGATGGCCGAGGGGCTGATGAAGAAGTTTTACGGCACTGGTACCTATGTTCAGTCCGCTGGCGTGCACAACGATCTGGAAATCGACGGGTTCTGTATCGCGGCATGCCACGAAGTGGGTGTCGAACTGTCCCGCCACCGCTCGCGCTCCTTTGACGAGATGCAGGAATGGGGCGACGATCTCAGCTCGTTTGACCTGATCGTGGCGCTGTCACCCGCCAGCCAGCGTCAGGCGCTGGAACTGACCCGGGTTTTTCACCTCGATGTCGATTATTGGCCAATAATGGACCCTACCGGGATGGGCGAGACCCGCGAACAAAAGCTACATCACTACCGACAGACCCGCGATCAGATCATCAAGCATCTGAAAGATCGCTGGGGCGAACCTACGGAGTGACCATGAACCAGACCGTTAAAACCTATTTCGAAGCCTTCAATGCCGGTGACGTGGATGCCATGCTGGCCTGCCTGTCCGATGACGTGGCCCATCACGTGAACGAAGGCCAGATCCGCATCGGCAAAGAAAAGTTCGCCGCGTTCTGCTTGTATATGAACCGCTGCTACAAAGAGAACCTGACCGACATCGTCGTGTTCGAAGCCGAAGGCGGCAGCCGCGCCGCAGCCGAATTCATCGTCAACGGGACTTATCTGGTAACGGACGAAGGCCTGCCTGACGCGCATGGTCAGACTTACCGCCTGCCTGCCGGGTCGTTCTTTGACCTCAAAGACGGCAAGATCACCCGCGTCACCACGTTCTATAATCTTGCCGACTGGACCAATCAGGTCTCGAATGGCTAAGGTCACCGCCGTCCGCCCCCTGACAGGTGAGGCGCTGGAACCCGCTCTGGATGACGTTGCCCGCCTGCGGATCAAGGTGTTTCATGACTGGCCGTATCTCTATGACGGCGACCTCGAATATGAGCGGAAATACCTGCAATCCTACCGAGACAGCGACAAGGCCATTGTGGTCGGCGCCTTCGACAAGGACCGCCTGATCGGCGCGTCAACCGGCGCGCCCCTGATCGACCACGCCGAAGATTTCGCTGCGGCTTTCGAGGGCACAGGCCTTGATCTGAACGACATATTCTATTGCGCGGAATCGGTGCTGTTGTCGGAATATCGGGGGCAGGGGGTCGGCCACAGGTTCTTCGACGAACGCGAGGCCCACGCCCGCGCGCTGGGCTTCACCAAATGCGCCTTCTGCGGTGTGCAGCGCCCCGCCGATCACCCGATGCGGCCCAACAATTACCGCCCGCTGGATTCTTTCTGGCGCGCACGAGGATATGCGCCTTTGCCCGGCGCGATCGCGCAGTTTTCGTGGAAAGACATCGGGGAAGAGGGTGAGACGCTGAAGCCGTTGCAGTTTTGGATCAGGGAGCTGTGAACGCCAAGCGCAGAAAAAAACCTCGAATCGTGGTATTGTTGGGTTTTCTGTGGGGGAAGTGCAATGAAACGCTATGTTATCGAACGCGATCTTCCGGGTGTCGGTTCCATGTCCGGTGAGGAACTGTGCGGCGCGTCTGCGAAGTCGAACGAAGCGCTGGCTCAAATACCCGGCGTGCAGTGGGAGCATTCCTATGTTGCCGGTGACAAGACCTTTTGCATCTATCTGGCCGAGAGCGAGGACGCGATCCACAAGCACGCCGAGCTCAGCGGGTTTCCGGCCAACACGATCACCGAAGTGACCACGATCATCGATCCGACGACCGCAGGGTAATTGGGCTGTACTCCGGTCTGTGTCCCCGACTAAGGTCATGCGAAATTGATCGCACGGGGACGCTGCCATGAAAGTCGCAACCGCCGCCTATAATCTCGATTGGTTGGATAGCTGGGCGCAGTACGAAGACAAGCTGAACCGCTGGGTGTCCCAGGCCGCAGGGCAGGGGGCCGAATTGCTGGTCTTTCCTGAATATGGCGCGATGGAGCTCTCGACCCTGGACGGGGCCGAGGTTGCCGGTGATCTGGAGCGTTCGATCCGGGCCGTCTCCGACCGGATGGAAGATGTACAAAATCTGCACACCCGCCTCGCCAGGGCGTACAAAACCTACATTCTGGGCGCATCTGCTCCGGTTGTGGATGGTCCCGGTCGTCCGGTGAACCGCGCCGCATTCTACGCACCGGATGGCAGTTGCGATCATCAGGACAAACAGATCATGACCCGGTTCGAACGCGAGCAATGGGCCATTGCACCCGGCGGTCCGCTGAAACTCTTTGACACAACGCTGGGCAAAATCGGTGTTTTGATCTGTTATGACAGCGAGTTTCCCCTGCTGGGCCGCGCGCTGAGTGAGGCAGACCTGATCCTTGTCCCGTCCTGTACCGAAGCGCTTTCGGGCTACTGGCGCGTGCGGATAGGCGCGATGTCAAGAGCGTTGGAAAACCAATGCGTTACAGTTATGGCTTCGCTGGTCGGAAACAACGAGTGGTCCGAGGCGGTGGATATGAACACCGGAACAGGCGGTGTGTTCGGCCCGCCCGATAAAGGTTTCCCGGCCACCGGTGTGCTGGCCGAAGGCGCATTGAACCAGCCCGGCTGGACCTATGCAGACGTCGACCTGTCAGCCATCGCCGAGGTTCGCGCCGACGGCCACGTGCTGAACCGAACCCATTGGCAAGAACAGGCCCCCCGAGTCGAATCGGTCACAATATCCGCCCTTTAGGCGATTCCGCCCTTGAAATAAGGCCAGAATAGGCTCATTTAAGCGCACATCCCCGCAGATTCTGCGGGTGCAACGTAATGATGGAGACAACATGGCCAAGGAAGATACGCTCGAATTTCCCGGTGTCGTGAAGGAACTCCTGCCTAATGCGACGTTTCGGGTCGAGCTGGAAAACGGCCATGAGATCATCGCACATACGGCAGGCAAGATGCGCAAGAACCGCATCCGTGTTCTGGCCGGCGACAAGGTTCAGGTCGAGATGACCCCATATGATCTGACCAAGGGTCGGATCAACTACCGCTTCAAGTAACGCCTGCCGCAATGGCGTTTATTCTCGGATCGGGCAGCCCAAGACGGCTGGACCTGCTGGCTCAGCTTGGCGTGCAGCCCGATGCCATTCGCCCTCCTGACATCGATGAAACGCCCTTGAAGGGCGAGCTCCCGGTTCCGTATTGCAACCGCATCACGCGTCAAAAAGTGCAGGCGGTTCAGTCGGATAGAGACGACGTTACCCTCTGTGCAGATACCACCGTGGCCTTGGGGCGCCGGATTCTGGGAAAACCCGAGGACGCGGGACAGGCGGCGGAATTTCTGCATTCCCTGTCTGGTCGCCGTCACCGCGTGATCACTTCGGTTGCGGTCCGGCGCGGAAACCGGGTGCTACAGCGTGATGTCGTCTCACAGGTCAAGGTCAAACGTCTGTCGGATGTCGAGATAAACGCCTATCTGGCGACCGGAGACTGGCGCGGCAAGGCAGGCGCCTATGCCATTCAGGGTCCCGCAGGGGCTTTCATTCCATGGATTTCGGGGTCGTTTACCGGCATCGTCGGTCTGCCCCTGTCCGAGACCGCGGCCTTGCTACAAGGCATCGGCTATCCACTGTATCGCGAGGCATCATGAAAGGTCGCACCATTGTTCTGGACCACATCCAAGGCCGCGAAGCGGCTGCGCTGATGGTCGACGGCAAGCTGGATGACTTCCTGATCGCCGCAGACGCACCCGCGCCCGGCACGATCTACCGCGCCCGCGCTGATCGCCCGGTCAAGGGGCAGGGAGGAATGTTCCTGACCACGCCCGACGGTCCGGCTTTCCTGCGACAAGTCAAGGGTCTGGCCCCTGGCGTCTTGCTGTTGGTGCAGGTCAGCGGGTTTGCTGAGCCCGGCAAAGCCATCCCGGTGAGCAATCGCATCCTTTTTAAAAGTCGCTATGCCATTGTCACGCCGGATGCCCCGGGCCTGAACATTTCGCGCAGTATCAAGGACGAGGACATACGTGACAAATTGCTTGAAATCGCCCATGAACACATGGGTGATAGCGCCTATGGTCTGATCCTCCGTTCCTGTTGTGCAGGAGCAGATGCCGAGGATATCTCGGAAGATATCTCAGCCATGTTGGCGCAGGCCGAGCAGGTGATGAGTGACGATGGGTCCGAGCCAGAACTGCTCAGCGAAGGTGACAGCCCTCATATCCTTGCCTGGCGCGACTGGACTGACCCGGCCGAAGTCGTGACCCAGACGGGCGGTTTCGAAACCCACGGCGTTCTGGATGCACTGGATACGGTACGCGGAACGTCCGAGCCTTTGCCGGGCGGAGGGCACCTTTATATCGAACCCACGCGCGCACTGGTCGCCGTGGATGTGAACACCGGAGCGGACACGTCAATGGCCGCGGGCACCAAAGCCAATTTTGCCTGCGCCAAGATGCTGCCCCGGGCTTTGCGCGTGCGTGGGCTGGCGGGGCAGATTACGCTGGACCCCGCTCCCATGCCAAAGAAGGATCGCCGCGGGTTTGAATCCGCTTTACGTGCCGCGTTCAGATCAGACCCGGACGAGACGATTCTTGTCGGTTGGACTCCACTGGGCCATTTTGAGTTGCAGCGAAAACGTGGCCGCGTTCCCGTGATGGAGATTCTGAAATGAGCTGCCCGATTTGTGGAGGGGAGACCGCGCAGAAATTTCGCCCGTTCTGTTCCAGACGGTGTGCAGATATTGATTTGGCCAAGTGGCTGAACGGTTCTTATTCGGTTCCGTCGCAGCGCGAAGAGGACTTGGAAGCCGAGGTTGACACGCCGGACTCCACGCCCGGGCGACCGCATTGAAAAAATGTGAAAAAGCCTCTGGACACCGCTGGTAGCAAGTCATAGAAGGCCCCCACCCAACGACAAACGTCGTTCCCGTGCCCGGGTAGCTCAGGGGTAGAGCAGTGGATTGAAAATCCTCGTGTCGGTGGTTCGATTCCGCCCCCGGGCACCAACAAAATCAGAGACTTAGGCAGAATAAGGTTGACCATAAAAGACCATTGTCTCAGATTTGTCTCACATATTTGGGAGGATTTTGAGAATGGATTGGATGTGGACTTGGGGTGGTGAAAGCTTCGGTTATAGAGATGGCGACGATTTGTGGACCCACGATGGTAAGCATGTGGGAAAGTTCCATGGAGATGAAATATATGCTCGGGATGGTAAGTACCTCGGTGAGGTGATGAGCCAAAACCGTCTCATAACAAACAAAGCAAAGTCGGGTTGGATAAAGTCTCCGTTTGCACCATTTGCCCGTCGCGCAGGGTTTGCTAGGCTCCAGACTCATTGAATTACAGCCAGAATAGGACTGTAGCAGCGAGAGCGATGGCCGAGAGGAATACCT
>NZ_JBXWMI010000021.1:0-60826 GCF_059609765.1 Ruegeria sp. YTSC106 | reverse complement strand
TCCCAAACGCATGCTCAATCCCGTGCATCTGCAGAACCTTAACAAACGCCTCTTCCGTCGTCATCTTCATGTGGGTGTTCTCCAACCAAGAGTGAGTGAAACCGGGCACTGCGCCCGGCGTTTGATATGGTTTTGGCGCAAGGGTGCGACCTGCGTTAGGGCCAAATCGAAAGCCGGATTAGGTCCAGATGG
Organism: Ruegeria sp. YTSC106; assembly: GCF_059609765.1. Lineage (NCBI taxonomy): Bacteria > Pseudomonadati > Pseudomonadota > Alphaproteobacteria > Rhodobacterales > Roseobacteraceae > Ruegeria > Ruegeria sp. YTSC106. Next base: position 60,634 of record NZ_JBXWMI010000021.1, on the reverse strand, counting down.
TGCTTAAACGGCCCGAATTGCGTCTGCGATCAGTTTCACACCGGGCGCGATGCGGTCAGTTGGAATTGAGGAGTAGCCAAGGCGGTAGAAATTCCGTGGCCTGTCCGGTCCCGAGAAAAACGACGCACCCGGTTCAATGTGAACACCCTGGTTTTGCAGTCTTAATGCCAGTTGCGTTGTGTCGACATGCTCAGGGGCTGACATCCACATTGAAGAACCGCCAATCACACCCCGTCCAGCCACGGTCAGCCCACTTTCCGCGATGGCTTTGTCCATCGCGTCGCGCCGCTCTTGCAAAGCTTTCGACATACGCCGAATTTGCGCGTCGTAGTGGCCCAACGACAGGAAATACGCCGCCGTGCGCTGAATGTGGCCTGGTGGGTGGCGCAGGACCAATGAGCGAAGCGCACGTGCCTCGCGGATAAAAGGTTCTGAGCCGACCATGTACCCGAGTCGCAACCCTGGAAACAGCGACTTGGAAAAGCTGCCGACGTAAATCACGCGGCCATCCCGATCCATGGATTTCAGTGCCGGCGAAGGCGCACCCCGAAAGGCCATTTCGAACTCATAGTCATCCTCGACAACCATCGCGTCGAGATCGCGTGCTCGATCCAGCAATTGGTTGCGGCGGTCGATCGGCATCGTCGCGGTCGTCGGGCTTTGATGGCTGGGGGTGGTAAAGATGACGTCAGCTTCGTCAGGAATCGTGTCGGGCGGCAATCCGTCCCGATCGACACTCAAGGGTGTGACGGCGCAGTCCCAATGGTTCAGAAGGCTTCGAAGCGCGTAGTAGCAAGGGTCTTCTATGACGGCGGTACGGTTATGGGTCAGCAAAATGCGCGATGCCAGCCAGAGCGCGTTCTGTGCGCCCAGGGTAATCAAAATCTCTTCAGGGCGGGCTGCGATGCCACGGCGTGGTAGAGTGTGTCGGGCAATAAATTCGATCAACAACGGATCATCCTGATCCACGTAATCTCCGGTCAGTGAATCGAAATCTTTATGCCCCAACGCGCGGACGGCGCATAACCTCCAGTTGGCGTGGTCAAACAAAGTCCGGTCGGCCTGCCCGTAGATGAACGGGTAACGGTACTCTCGCCAGTCGCTGGGTTTTGGCAGAACGTCACTGTCCAGAAAGCGGCGTGCCAATGCTTTGTCCCAATCAACGGATTCGGTGCCGCGCTGGACAGGCGAATACTTGGGAGGGACCGGTGCGTTATGCGATACGTAATATCCTGATCGCCCTTTGGCCGTCAGATAATCATTGGCCAACAATTCGGTATACGCCAGCGTCACCGTAATTCGGCTGACACCCAGATGTGCGGCCAGTTTGCGTGACGAAGGTAGTTTTTCTCCGACGTGAAAGCGACCGGACAAGATGCCTTCGGCAATCATCTGCTGGATCTGGGCCTGCAACGTGCCCTGACCATTGAGTTCAAGAAAGAATGTATCGACCGAAATCCCCATGCCTGCTTATAGGGTGGACTTAAGGCTGGGGCAATCTGGACTTACATCGCAGTCACGATATTTTAACAGAGAGGTTGACCGGAGAGTTCCTTAAGGCTAAATAACTATAAATCTAGTTTATTGGAGATAACCGATGTGGGAAGCTGCTGCTGCCGGATTTTCTGCCATGGGCTCTGAGGCCCGGCTGAAAGTCCTCAAGACTCTGGTCAGGGCCGGTGAAGCCGGATTGACCGTTGGCGAGATACAGGACCGGACGGGGATCGCCCCGTCGACCCTGGCCCATCACCTGCGGTTTCTTGCGGCCGGTGGTGTGGTCGAACAGGAAAGGGTCGGTCGAACCACGATCAACCGGGCCAGTTACGACGAATTGAGAAATCTTGCGCAATTCATTCTCAGCGAGTGTTGCGCCGACGAAGTTGGAAAGGCTGCGAACGATGGCTGAGTTGACACAGAATCCGCGCGAGACTGCCAAAGGGGTATTGGACCTGATCAAGACACCCTGGACGCTGATCGTTGTCATTCTTGCGGCGGTGGCAATCCTGGATCCCGGCAATCTGCGCGAGGTGGTGACATTTGCAGCCAAAGCCTTGGCACATACAGGGCAATACATTCTGTTTGCAGTGCTTCTGCTATCCTACCTCAAGGCGACCGGCGCAGAGGTGATGGTGGCGCGCGCCTTTGCGGGGCGTGAGACCCGGATGATCTTTCTGGCCGCTCTGTTCGGTGGTCTTGCACCATTTTGTTCCTGCGAGGTCATTCCCTTTATCGCCGGCCTTCTGGCCTTAGGTGCTCCGTTGTCCGCGGTCATGGCATTCTGGCTCAGTTCACCCTTGATCGACCCGCCGACGCTTTTGATCACTGCCGGTGCGCTGGGATGGCCCTTTGCCATCGGTAAAGCCGTCGCGGCGGTTGCGCTTGGTTTGTTCGGTGGATTCTCGGTTCGGCTGCTGATGCGCAAAGGTGCGTTTGCCCAGCCCCTGCGGGAATACAAGCCCGCTGGGTGCTGCGGGTGTGGTCCGAAAACGGACGACAAACCGGTCTGGAAATTCTGGCAGGAACCCGCGCGCCGGATCCGGTTCCGTTCGGAATTCGTGCACAACGGTTTGTTCCTGTTGAAATGGCTTGCGCTGGCCTATGTGCTTGAGGCTCTGCTGGTTAACTATGTGCCTGCCGACCTGATTGCCGGCGTGGTCGGCGGAGAAGGCGTGCTGCCGATCATCGTTGCTGCGCTGGTGGGTATGCCTGCCTACCTGAACTCCTACGTGGCGCCGCCACTGCTGGCGGGGTTGATGGAGCAAGGTATGACAGCAGGTGCTGCCATGTCGTTCATGGTTGCAGGAGCCGTCAGTTCCATTCCGGCGATGGCCGCGGTCTGGTCTTTGGTCAAACCACGCGTCTTTGCAGCCTATCTGATCCTGGGCGTCGGTGGCGCGATCGTGGCAGGCATCATCTTTCAAATGGTATGAACGCAAAAGCCGCCCGGTGTCAGCATCGGGCGGCTTTTATCCCTTCGGTTCCGTCGATCAACTGCCTTCGCAGAGACGTGGCAGTTTGAACCGGTACCGGGCTTCACCGCTTTCGACATAGACGCGTTTTTCGACACAGGCCGTCGTGCCTACGGTCTGCGAAACCTGCGCATCCGTAGAGGTAATCGACGTGGCGGAACCATCCGGCAGGCGAACCGAAGCTACGACGCCATTCTTCAGGTCTCCGTTCACCGGAGTTGCAGACAGTACCGGGACGATCAGGAACGCCTCATGCTCGTGTTCGCCTTCATCTCCCAATAGAAATAATGTCGCAACGATGGCAATCATGACAACGCCGGCAGCCAGACCAAGCCCCCACGTTTTGAGAAAGGCATAGATTGTGACGGCGCGATGCGGGCCAAAAACCGCAGATAGAACATTCAGCATGGCAAGTCCGTGAAAAAAGCCCCAGCCGTTCTGGCCGAGGCTGTTTGCGCGTTACGGGCGAAGATCGTCTTCGTCTTCTTCATCCGCCCCACCTTTGGGCAGGTTGAAGAAGCTGTCTGCGTCGATGATCGGCTCGTCGTCTTTCTCTTTGGACGGTTCGTCGGACAGCGAGAAAGTTTCCAGACCTTCAATTGCGGTCGGGATCTTCGGCGCTGCGTCCATTTCCAGCGACTGTTCGGTCGACACCAGCTTGCGACGTTCGTCGTCGCTCATCACGCCGCCTTCAGCCGCTTTCTTGGCTGCCGCTTTCTGTACGGCGGTGTCCAGCTCCGACTGCTTGCACAGACCCAGAGCAACCGGATCAATCGGCTGCATGTTGGAGATGTTCCAGTGCGTGCGTTCGCGGATCGACTGGATGGTCGGTTTCGTGGTGCCTACCAGTTTGGCAATCTGGCCATCGCTGAGTTCCGGGTGGAACTTGACCAGCCACAGGATCGAGTTCGGACGGTCCTGACGTTTCGACAGCGGCGTGTATCGCGGACCGCGACGCTTTTCTTCGCCAGCGGCTGACGGGTTGAACTTGAGCTTCAACTTGTGAAGCGGGTTGTTCTGTGCCGCTTCGATCTCGTCCTGGGTCAGCTGGTTGTTGGCGATCGGGTCAAAGCCTTTTACGCCGGCGGCGACGTCACCATCAGCGATACCCTGCACTTCCAACTCGTGCATTCCTACGAAATCCGCGATCTGCTTGAAGCTGATCGTGGTGTTGTCCACCAGCCATACGGCGGTTGCCTTGGCCATAAGCGGTTTTGCCATCAGCCCGTCTCCTATACATACATCTGTCCCGTCGCCGGAATTCGGCGGCCCCTTGGTTCTTGGGGCAGGTTTCCGTTGTCGGGGAACTTGGCCAGTATATAGTCGCGCAAAGGCAAGAAGGGAAGAGGCGAATGCGCTGGGTAGTTTTGTGGGTCTTCAGTGCGGTGGCTGCGCTGGCCGAGGGCGAAAAGGCGGGCGAGTTTGACTACTACGTTCTGTCGCTGAGCTGGTCGCCCAACTGGTGCGCCCGCGAAGGAGATGCGCGCGGATCGGATCAATGCGATTCACGCCATGATCACGGTTGGGTTCTGCACGGGCTGTGGCCTCAATTCCATCAGGGCTGGCCGTCCTACTGCCGTACCCCCGCAAGCCCACCTTCGCGCCGCATGACGCGGGAAATGGAGGATATTCAGGGCAGTTCCGGCCTTGCCTGGCATCAATGGAAGAAACACGGCACATGTTCGGGATTGTCGGCGTCCGACTACTTTGCCCTGTCCCGGCGGGCTTATGAAGCGGTCGAGCGCCCTCAGGTGTTCCGCAAGCTGGATTCATCCGTCAAACTGCCCGCTTCGGTGGTCGAGGAGGCATTCCTGAACGCCAACCCGGAGTTGGAGCGCGACATGATCACGATCACCTGCAAACAGGGCTATATCGAAGAGGTCCGCGTGTGCCTGTCGCGCGATCTGGATTCCGTGCCCTGCGGTCGGGACGTGATCCGTGATTGCACCGCCAAGGACGCGCTCTTTGATCCGATTCGTTAGAGCTTTTTGTTCTGACAGTCCCGCGCATAGTCCAAAGCCTTGGCGGTCCCTTTGAGGTCAATGGCCATCACCACCTCACCTGCCGGATTGTAGACCGTCATTGTCTTGTTCTGAGCGATGGCGTTCACGAAGCTCCGATCGGTGAAAAACACGGTCGCGCCCGGCACGTCGCGTTCGTTGAACCCGATGGCCGTGGCATCATGGCTTTTGCCGTCAAGATCGAACCGGATCGGGTAACTCTCACCCTGCTTAATGTCGCCCCAAGCCTTGTTGTAGACGGCGAAGTACCCGCGATTGTCCAGTGCGTCATAGCCAAGGCGCACCACCGAGAGATCCTGATACACCGTCTGAATCAGGCACCCGTTGCCAAGTGCGGGGTCCATCATGATGTTCCAGCCTTCGACGTAGCCTTTGTCGATCAGCTCTTGTGAAAGGGCGGCGGTGGCAGAAAATGTAGCAAAAGCAAGCGCAAGAAGACGGGTCATGAGGGGTGCTCCAAAGTATTCGCTGAGTTTATCTATCCTTAGAGCAGTTTAGTGATCATCCAAAGTTGCTTTTTTGAACTATGGCTGTCCCGGTATTGAAAGCGAGACAAACCTGAATTCGAGCCCAATCCATGAGCTCAGCTCAATATGGTTTCAACGCCGTTAGCAAGGTGAAACACGCACCCTTGTGTTCTCGGTAGCCGTAGCAGAGTGTCCAAATCCAGGCCCAACCAAAGCCCTCTCAGCACCAATGATGTAACGCCATGGGTTACGATGATCGCTGGCTCAACCTGTTCCTTCAGAAAAGAATCTACGCGACCGCAGATGTCATCAAAGTTCTCTCCGCCCGGGCTGCGAAAATACCAATGATAGCTTTCATAGGAACAGTCGATTTGCTCTCGGATGAAACCCCTCGTTGCACCTTCCCATTGTCCAAACGCGATTTCCATAAGCCGATCGTCATGTATCACCTCATGATGAGGTGAGGTTGCCAAACGCGCGGTGCGTTTAGCCCGTTCCTGTGGGCTGGCATAAACACGCGATGGTGCATCCGGGACTTGTTTGAGTATCTCGTTTTGTTTTCGAGCCTGAGACTTGCCATTTTCCGTCAACGGAGAATCCTTGCGCCCTTGGAACTTACCCTGAGTGTTCCACTCGGTTTCGCCATGTCTCAGTACAAAAAGTTCTGGATACTTGCTCAAGATGCGTACCTCAATTTAATGCCCGAGGGGTGTTGTTCTTATTGGCGTAAAAAAAGGGGTGCGGTTTGACAAAGCTGATTCAGATCTCTTTCCGCGCCCGCAGCGCCGCCGTAATCGTCCCGTCATCCAGATAATCCAACTCTCCGCCGATCGGCACACCTTGGGCCAAAGAGGTCAGGCGCACCTGACCCTCCAGTTGGTCTGCAATGTAGTGGGCGGTTGTCTGGCCATCGACGGTCGCGTTGAGCGCCAAAATGACCTCGGTAATCCCTTCGGCCATGACCCGGTCCCTGAGTCGGGGAATGCGCAGTTCGTCCGGGCCGACCCCGTCCAGCGCCGACAGCGTGCCACCCAGTACATGATAGCGGCCTTTGAAAACACCGGCGCGTTCCATCGCCCAGAGGTCGGCGACGTCCTCGACCACGCATAACTCTCCGGTTGCGCGGGCCTCGTTGTCGCAGATATCGCAGATGTCGGTGGTGCCCACGTTACCGCAGTTCAGGCACTCCCGAGCGGTGATCGCGACCTGCTGCATGGCATCAGACAGGGGTGTCAGCAGCAGGGCACGTTTGCGGATCAGATGCAGAACGGCGCGGCGGGCCGAGCGTGGGCCGAGGCCCGGCAGCTTGGCCATCAGGTCGATCAGATTGTCTATATCGCTGTTGGAACTCAACCCGGGCGCTCCTGCAAAAGGGCCAGGCCCAGGTGCCCGGCCGATGATCCGTCAGGAGGGTGTATCAGAACGGCAGCTTGATGTCTGCGGGCAGGCCCATGCTTTCGGTCAGTTTTGCCATCTCGGCCTGCGAGCGTTCGGTGGCCTTGGTCTGCGCGTCCTTGATGGCGGCCAGGATCAGGTCTTCGACCACTTCCTTGTCGTCACCGTTGAAGATGGACGGATCGATATCCAGACCTTTGAGTTCACCTTTGGCGGTCGCAGTTGCTTTGACCAGGCCAGCACCGGATTCGCCGACAACCATCATGTTGTTCAACTCTTCCTGCATCTCGGTCATCTTGGTTTGCAGGTCCTGCGCGGATTTCATCATCTTGGCCATGTCGCCCAGACCGCCAAGCCCGCCGAGTCCTTTCAGCATAGTATTCTCCTGTGTCTCCGTTTGCGCTCTAGATACGGGCAGCGGCCACATCGCACAAGGGTTGTCCCGCCCGTCGTCAAGGTCTTTGGCAAGACCTTTCCTCCCGTTGGGCCCGGCAGCGCATGGGCCCGGTCCATGCGCTGCCGGGCCCAAGGCCGCTCTGGGGTATCGGCGCAGCCGATAGACCGTGGCGGGCGCGGGAGGGTTGGTTCTTAGTTTTCTCGAACGCGGTTTGAACCTTCGGCGTCGCTGACAGAGCAGCAAATGGATTTCAGGGTTCCTGGGTGGTATTAGTTCCAGAGACGGCCGCGATGCATCGTGGCGCGTTCGTCCCAGATGAGAACGTCGCCGACTGACCGCTTGTGGGAATAGACTTGTTCGGGCTGCGTGCAGAACGTGATTGCGTTGTCCAGCAGGGTCTGACCTTCATGATGCCCAATCCCTTCGATAGCAAAGGCATGCGAAGCGATGAATACAGGATTTGGCCAGATCGCGCGCCATTGGCAATCCTGCCATCTGGTCATTTTAGACAGTTCGGCCAGATCGGGTGAAATCTTTGATCGGGAATGAGACAACCGGTGCCAGATAATGGCATCCTTCAGTGTATTTTCAGTTGATCCGGCATATCTGCCCGCGCCGCTAGGGTCGATGCGAGCTCGGTCGGGTTACCCGACGGGAGCACGGCCTTGGCCGTCAGAATGTTGATCAGTGCAGGCGTCGGCAGGAATATACTGTCCGTGTGCCGCAACATATCACAACAAATTTGCCTGCAAATCCAGCAAGCGCAGATCGTCCTTTGAGCAAAGGCTGTCTTTTGTTTTCTAGGTCAGTTCGGAAATCTGAAATTCAAAGTCGTGTGCCGCCGCCACGGCTCTTCTATTCTCCAACGGCCAAACAGTTCGGCGATGCGAACATGGTATGTATCCGGGATTGATTGTTTGGGAAACAGCAACGCTGAGTGGGTTTCGAACGCCTGCCGAATATCAGGATACAAGGTATCACCTGCAACTTCGCGCAGGTCGATGTCGTGAACAATCAATTCGAAAAGTGGATGCAGTGGTGACGCTCGCATGAAATCCCTCGCTCACGTTGTGGAACGGTGTAATCACGGGAAGAGTCGATGAGTAACACTTGTGACACGATATGACGGGTGGCAAGGTCAGTCTTCCTCGAACGGGTCCCACTCGTCTTCAACTTCGGGAAGAGCTTCGGTCTCGACCTTGGCGGCGCGTTGTTCCGGCGTCTCGATATTGGTGATTCTCGCCTTGGGGAATTGCGCCAGCACAGCCTGAACCAAAGGGTGTTGTTCAGCCTCGGATTTCAGTGCCAGCTCGGCCTCGTCCCGTACTTCCCCAATTGTGGGTGCATCCCCATCCGAGACAATCGAGACCGCCCACCGGTTTCCTGTCCAGCGTTGCAAGGCAGAGCCCAGCCGTGGAGCCAGATCCGCCGGTGCTTGAGCGGCGGGTGTGAATTCGATTCGTCCGGGCTGATAGGACACGAGGCGCACGCCGTTTTCCACCTCAACCAGCAACTTCACGTCGCGATTGGTCCGGATCAGTTCGACCACGTGGTCGAAGGTCGGGTACCGCGCAAGGGCCGTTTGAGCATCCTGCGCCAGAGCTGCAACCGGCGCACCACCGGCACCGCGAGGGGGCGACGCGTAGGCAGGCGGATGGGCCGCGCCAGCTTGCGTTGGAACCGCACCCTGTCTGGCTATGGGCACGCCGCCGTTGGGCCCGCCCTGCGGCGGTGGCGGGTTATCCTGTAATCGCTTGATCAGCTCTTCGGGGCTGGGCAAATCAGCCACATGTGTCAGGCGGATAACGGCCATTTCAGCGGCCATCATCGCGTTGGGGGCAGCGGAGACTTCCTCGAGCGCCTTCAGCAGCATTTGCCACATCCGGGTCAGGACCCGCATCGGCAGAGCCTCGGCCATGAGTTGGCCCCGGGTCCGTTCGTCCGGAGAAACTGTCGGGTCCTGGGCCGCGTCAGGTGTGATCTTTACGACGGACACCCAGTGCGTGATCTCGGCCAGGTCGCGCAGCACCGCCAGCGGGTCCGCGCCTTCGGCGTATTGCCCGCTCAACTCGGTAAGTGCGCCCGCGGCGTCGCCGCGCAGGATCATATCCATAAGGTCCAGAACGCGGCCACGGTCCGCCAGTCCAAGCATTGCACGGACCTGATCGGCGGTCGTCTCGCCAGCCCCGTGCGATATCGCCTGATCCAGCAACGAGGTCGCGTCCCGGGCCGATCCTTCCGCTGCTCGGGTGATCAGTGCCAGCGCGTCTTCGGCAATCTGGGCGCTTTCCGCTTCGGCGATCTTGCTCAGAAGGCCAATCATGTCTTCGGGTTCAATCCGGCGCAGGTCGAAGCGCTGGCATCGGGACAGTACTGTGACAGGCACTTTGCGGATTTCAGTGGTCGCGAAGATGAACTTTACGTGCGCGGGCGGTTCTTCCAGCGTCTTGAGCAGCGCGTTGAAAGCACTGGTCGAGAGCATGTGAACCTCGTCGATGATATAAATCTTGTAGCGCGCGCTGGCGGCGCGATAGCGCACGCTGTCGATGATCTCGCGGATATCGTTGACGCCTGTGCGGCTGGCGGCGTCCATCTCCATCACGTCGACATGGCGACCTTCCATGATGGCGACACAGTGTTCGCACTGACCGCAGGGCTCGGTTGTGGGGCCACCGGTTCCGTCCGGACCGATGCAATTCATGCCCTTGGCGATGATCCTCGCGGTCGTGGTTTTGCCGGTGCCGCGAATGCCGGTCATGATGAAGGCCTGCGCGATCCGATCGGCCGCGAACGCGTTTTTCAGGGTGCGCACCATGGCATCCTGACCCACCAGATCGGCAAAGGTTTCCGGGCGATATTTGCGGGCGAGAACCTGATAGGTGGGGCTGGAGCTGTCTGTCATGTCTTCTCGTTGGGATTCGGTGCTTCGGCACAGCGTAGTGGCCACCGCTGCCCGCGTCCACAGCGTGGTGTGATGATTTTTGATTTAGAAACGAGTCGCTTTCGCACTAAACTGCGTTAGCAGATTTAATGACTCATTTTTGTAAAGAGTTCTTTGGGGAGGACACGTTTCATGTCGCAGCTGGTGATCTACGCCCTGCAAGTCGGAGGCGGAACGCTTGCACTGACCTCGATGCCCGGACGTGGCGGGGATTATTTCAGCGATCTGGATACGATCGCAGCCTGGCAGCCGGGGCTTGTTGTATCGATGACAACGGATGTCGAGATGCTTCAGGATGGCGCGAAGGATTTCGGCAGCGACATTCAAAGCCGCGCCAGCCGATGGGTTCACCTTCCGATCGAAGATTTCGGAGCGCCGACACAGGCGATTCAGGACGCGTGGCCGTCTGTCAGCGCCGCAGCCCGGCACGCGCTGTCAGGTGGAGGTCGCGTTTTGGTGCACTGCCGTGGGGGCTGTGGCAGGTCAGGTATGGTTGTTCTGCGGCTGATGGTCGAATGCGGCGAACGCGCGGACACAGCGCTGGAACGATTGCGGGCGGTACGTCCTTGCGCTGTCGAAACGGATGCGCAACTGGCCTGGGCCTCTCGGCGTGCCCAGGCACGGGTCAGTCTGGAATCAGATTGACATCTGCGCGGGCGCGCAAACGGGTTTTCGAGGCCGGATCGTGGAAACCTGGATCATCGCGCAGGGTGGGTTTTTCACGACGCCGGATGGCATCGCACTGAACGTGTTTCCGAAGATCAAGTCGGCATAGCCGTTCAGGGGCTCAATTGCGGCTTCGGGCTGCGTCCCGCAAAAGATACGAATGCTGTCTGATCGCGCGCGGAAAATTGCATGGCATCCTTCGGCGCAATGCGACAGCTCACTGCTGCCCTCAACCTCCAAATCGTCACTTGTGGCCAAGGTCGCCTGTGTCACGGCTTCGGATATCGAGCGCGCCAGCCGCGCCAAAGCGGGGCAGGTTTTGCCCGTCCGCTGACATACTGTTGCACTGTATTCATGCGTTTTTGTCTTCCAGATCATCCTGCGCCCTCCGCGCGTGGTGGACAGGATATTTGGGACAGGTGGGACAGCGTGATGCCGTCAAGACCTGCCCGGACACCCCGCCCGAGTTTCGGTTTTGTTTCCGATGGCAGGTCTCCTGACTTGCGGGTCATTGCTTTGCCGACCTTCCCGGCCATTGGGCCAGTGGTGTTTTGGCATCGCTTACCGCTTACAGTTGCGGGGGCAGTCGCGGATTTGGTTGTTGCCTGTATGACCAGACATTACCGCACCGTGTTCCCTTTTCATCCCGACCCCTTGTGGAGGCCGGAAACCATCACACAACCGCTAGCGTTTGAGCACGCACCGAGTCAAGCCGATCTTTTGACCGGACGCTTGGTCATGCTGGATACGATGTTGGTTCATGCATAGTGTCGAGGGTGTTGAGGTTCGGAAACCGGATTTACCAAGCGAAAAGCCAGAGATCATGTTGGATACAGAGCAAACGGTATTGACCGAGGAGTTTCGGTTTCCGTCCGGGCAGAAAACGCTGTCCGCCCGATTGTATAGCCCGGTAACTTCGCCCGAAATCGTCGTCGTGCTGAACAGTGCAACGGGTGTGCCGCGTGATTATTACCGTCATTTCGCACGATGGCTTGCCGCTGAGAAGGGCATGGCCTGCCTGACCTATGACTATAGGGATTATGGGTATTCTTTAACGGGCCGCCTGAAAGATTCGCGTGCGACCATGGCGGATTGGGCCTTGATCGACATGCCCGCGGCACGGGCGGAAATGCGTCGGCGATACCCGAATGCGAAACACTGGACCATCGGCCATTCCGTCGGCGCGATGTTGGGGCCAGTACAACCGGATATCGATCTGATTGACCGGATGATCTGTGTGTGTTCGGGGCTTGTGACCCTAAGCGACCATCCGTGGCCCTATCGGGGTTTGGCAGGGTTGTTCTGGTACGGCCATGCCCCGCTTTTGGCCCGAGCACTTGGCTACCTTCCCGGAAAGGCGATAGGGTTTGGCTCGGACCTGCCGGCATCGGTCTATTGGCAGTGGCGCAAATGGTGTACAGCGTCGTTAAGCTATGTACCTGAAGTCGGGCGTGACTTACCTGCGGCGCACTGGGAGGAAACTGGAGTGCCCGTGGATTTGTTTGCATTCGAGGACGACCAGATGGTGCCGCCGGAAGCGGTTTGGCGGCTTGCGGATCTTTACGGCCCCGATGCCAACCGTCACCTGCTCAGCCCCGCCGATTTCGGGTTGCCTGAGGTTGGTCATATCGGAGCATTTGCCCGGCGCAACGCAGCGGTTTGGCCGCGACTGATCGCTTGACCAGACGCGGCGCAGGACGGGCCGGGCACCGTCCAACCATCACCGGTTGCGAAGTTTCTTTTCCTTCATGACGCCACGGACCATCTTACCGAACGCTTTGTCCCGCGCGCGGGACTGTGCGACTGTTTCAGAGTTGCGCCGATCTTCGCGCCGAAGCTTGCGCCACCGGTCCAGTCTCACCGGATCAAGCGTGCCGTGACTGATCGCCGTTTGCACGGCACATCCGGGCTCGGAGTTGTGCTGGCAATCCGCAAAACGGCAGTCCCGGCTCAACTCGGCAAGGTCCGAGAAAACTTCGTCGATCCCGTCCCGAGCGTCCAGCAGGCGCAACGCGCGCATTCCGGGTGTATCGATCAACCAGCCGCCGTTGCGCATCTGGTGCAGTGCGCGTGCGGTCGTTGTGTGCCGGCCCCGCGCGTCATCCTCGCGAATGCCCGACGTGGTGAGATCCTGACCGGTCATGGAATTGGCAAGTGTCGTCTTGCCAACGCCCGACGAGCCAACCAGCGCTCCGGTTTGGCTTTTGGAGCACCAGGACAGAACCTTTTCAACTTCTGCTGGGTCCAGCGCGTTGATCGCCAGAACCGTCAAGAACGGGTCCAGTGATTGCACCTGCCCCGAGAAACTGTCAGGGTCCTCTGATTTGTCGGCCTTTGTCAGAACAACGACCGAGTAACACCCGGCCTGATGCGCAAGCGCCAGATATCGTTCCAGCCGGGGCAGGTTGAAATCGGCATTGCACGAGCTGACGATGAACAGCACATCGACATTGGCTGCGATCAGTTGCGTCGCGGCACCTGAACCGGCAGCGCGTCGGTGCAGCAGGCTGCGCCGGTCGAGCAAATGGCGCACGCGTTTGTCGTCGTCGGTGAGAACCCAATCGCCAACGGCATAGCTGCCGGTTGACTGATCGAGGGTCAGCAACGGGACTTCACCATCCGGGTTCAGCCCGATCAGGCGGTCCCGATGAACGGAAGTGATGCGAAAAGGTGTGCAGGAAGGATAAGCCGCGTGTTGCGCAGCAAAGTGAGAGGACCATCCCAGGTCCGAAAGTGTAAGAAACATTGGTCTGCCTGTCGTCAGAAACAGTACTCCCGACGGATGGCGATCGCTCATCCCCGGGTCATGTGTTCAGGCAGTCAGTTGATACCGTGAGGTCAGAACCGTGCTGCCCGAAGGGTCTTTTCTACAATCATAAAGCCCTCCTGCGGCTAAGGTTCGAAAAGTGAGAGGTTGGACATCGACCCAAGCGGGGCTCGTTGTGGCTGCTTCCTTCCGGACCTGACCAGGTTGGCGAGGCGCTCGCCCGCGCCAACCTCTCGACTCTGGATATAGGGAAGGCTTCGGCAAATGACAACCCGTCAGAGCGTCAGGCGAATGCGTGCAAAACCGGTTTCGTCAGGTTCCAGAATCTTGGGGTCAAACATGTTCAATTCGTCAATATACTTCAAAGCACCGGGACCAGTCCGAAGAATGGTCGTCATCCCGGATTTCGGCATCAGAGAGAACGGATAAGGTTGCCGGGCCAATGGGTCGGGTGGCAGGCGGTGCGTCATGTAGTCTCGCAAAATGTCCCGGATATCCAGCGGGGGCAGATTGATGGCTAGGGCCGATGACACATATGGGAAATGTCCACCACCGCTTGCGCGATAATTATCGAGAGCAACGACAAACACCTGATCCGGCCGTACGGCTTGGCCCGCGCAAGTCAGATGATGCACCCGCCTGTGACCGGGATGGATCATTTGCCCCCCGACATCGTATCGCGGCGGTTGCGACGGGTCGATCTGATAGGACAAGCCAAAGATGATATCGAAATTGTACCCCGCCCGATCCCGGTCGAACAGTTCTGCCTCGGCATCGGGGAATTGTTGGTTGAATGCACTGGCTGACATCTCCAACCATTCCAGCAACTGCGCGCCTGTGATCTGGATCGCGCGCAACTCATTGGGGAAGACATGCAGATCCGCAACGTGCCGCAGACAGATTTCACCGGCCGGAACGTCCGTGTAATACCGAGGGCCAGAGCGCCCGCCGCATTTGGCTGGCGACACGGCTGACAACAGTGGCAGCTCTGCAAGCGCGGTGCCGTGTAAAAAGGGGCGCAACGCGGTTGCTTGTGCGGCGGCAACAAGCGTCAGTCCACGATCCGGTGCACAGAAACTGAAATAGCTGTGCAATGTGTCCGAGACGCGCGCAACGGGCGCGGCCATGTCCTGACGGGTCTGCTGATGTGCGGGTTCAACTAGTTGCGCGATTTCCAAGTCTTCGCCAATAGCGGTGCCGCCCACGGAAACCGGGCGCAATTCAGCGTGGCTGTCAACAACACGCAGCCCCGACTGGGCCTGTAGGGTAACGGCTAAATCAATTACTCCAAGATATGCGCCTGCCGAGCCGGGCATGACAACCGGCGTACCATGCACCAGCCCTTTCGCGTAATCCACATTCGGGGTTTGGGCGCTGGTGCGTGCGGGAAGGGTCAGGTGAGTGTGCCCAGCGACAACAGCGTCGATGCCCTCAATCGCGGCCAGGGGAATAACGGCATTCTCGGTGTCGGCCGCTGTGTCCGGGTTTCCAAGCCCGGAATGGGCGAGCGCCACGATCAGATCGCACCCTTTTTCGCGCAAGAAATTCGTCAGGGACCGTGCCGCGACAACAATGTCGTCCGCCACTACGGTTTCGTTCAGATTATGTTCTTCCCAACGTGTTGTTTGCGGTGGAAGAACCGAAAACACGCCAACGCGAATGGGTACGCCCTTGTTTCCTGCCGGTATGATGCGGTCAATGATCGCAAAACGCTGCCATGATTGTATTTTTCCTGACCGATGAAGATTGCCGCACAGAACCGGGCACGGGGCTTGTGCAAGGGTCTTGTCCAATGATGGCAGCCCGAACCCGAAATCATGGTTGCCAAGACCAATCGCATCATAGTCCAGTGCCTTGAATGCCAGCATCATCGGATGGGGAGTGTCGTTCCGAACGGCCCATTCGCCCATCGGTGTTCCCTGGAGCGAGTCCCCGTTGTCGAACATCAGCACCAGTGCGTCTGTGGCCTCGTGTCGGGCCTTGCGGATCAGGCTGGCGGTGCGAGTCAACCCAAGTGTTGGGTCTGGTGTGTCCGTGTAATAGTCAAAACCGGTCAGATGCATATGCAGGTCGGAGGTGGCAAGAATACGAATACGCCCACGGTTTTCCGTGGGTTGAACCTGCGTCGATGGGTTTTGCTTCACTTTTGTTGTTCTACTTTTGAATGTGGTAATGGGCTAAAATCATCGAAACGCAATTTAGATGATTTTTCCGAGGCCGCCATGCGGCTTTTCGGCGGCGCGTCTCTGCGTTTTGCGCTTTGAATTGCCATTGCAACATGGCCTGAGACATGGCAGCCCTTGGCGCAAGACCAGAAGGAAATCCAATGAAAAACGCAGAGCAGGTGACTTTTGGCGGCTCGGGTCTGAATCGGGCAGCGCATCTTCGTGGGGATTCGGAGAAGCTGTCGGAGATGGCGCGCAGCCCTGCCGCGCGATGCATATTGCTGTGGCGAGGCAAACTTCTGGTAGTGGGTGAAGCGCTGGATCAGCTTGCCCTGACGGAGATGACCCACCCGCTGGTCAGAGATGGCCCTGGCGGAGTAATCGAAGCTCCGTTTTTTCTTGGCCTGAGCGCAGAGGGCGCACCCTTGTTTGCGGCGGATATCTCGGCTTGGGCGGCAGAGGGGCTGGACCTGACCGGCTTGGGAGAGTTCGTGGACAGATCCGAACAGCAGCACCCGGATTTGCCGGAAGGGCATGTCTTTGCCGAGCTTCGCCGGATCATGACACGATTGTCGCCCCGTGATGCCGAACTGGCCGCATCGGCCAAGGCGGTTATCGGTTGGCACGAAACACATCGCTTCTGTGCCCGCTGCGGCGCAGCCAGTGATGTGTCACAAGGTGGGTGGCAGCGAAGTTGTCCGTCTTGCGGTGGGCAGCATTTCCCGCGCACGGATCCGGTTGTGATCATGCTGATTACGCATGGGGACAGTGTGCTTATGGGACGATCTCCGGGGTGGCCCGAGGGGATGTTTTCCTTGCTGGCGGGATTTGTCGAACCCGGCGAAACGCTGGAAGCGGCGGTGCGCCGCGAAGTGATGGAAGAGGCAGGCGTACCTGTAGGTGCGGTGTCTTACCTGTCCAGCCAACCCTGGCCGTTTCCGGCATCCCTGATGTTCGGATGCGCAGGCGAGGCCCTGTCGCGCGACATCGTGATCGATCCGGTCGAGATCGAAGAGGCAATGTGGGTCAGCAAATCCGAAATGATGCAGGCGTTTGCCGGCGAACATCCCCGGTTGTTGCCAGCTCGCAAGGGGGCTATCGCTCATTTTCTGCTTCAGAACTGGCTTGCGGATACGCTGGACTGAGGAAAAACTGGTGAAGCCATAAACAGCAAAGGTCACTATGCAGTTTTCAGCGCGGGAAGATATCGAAGCCCCTATCAATTCGGTGTTCGACATGGTGTCGGATTTCGAGAGGTTCGAGCGTATGGCGATGCGTCGTGGCATCGACGTGCGGCGCCTGGGCGCGGATGCAATGGTGACTGCTGGCGCCGAATGGAAAACGGAATTCAGGTTGCGTGGAAAGCCGCGTCAGATGTCGGTGGTGATGACGGACTATGACAAACCGTCGCAAATGCGGTTTGAAGCTGCCAGCAAGGGAATAACCGGCCTGACGACAGTAGATTTTCTGGCCCTATCCCCGCGCCGGACACGCCTGAGCGTTGAGATGTCCTTGGCCGCAAAATCCTTGCCCGCGCGGTTGCTGTTGCAATCCATGAAGCTTGGACAGTCAAAGTTCCGCAAGCAATTCCAGGTGCGGTTCAGCGAGTTTGCGCGTGAGTTGGAACTGCGCCACCTGCACGGGGCGTGAACGGCGTCCGCTGGGCTGAACGGGGCAAGGCTTGGGGAAGAAACCTAGGATGTCGCACATTATTTTTCTGCATGGCGCATCAAGCAGCGGAAAATCGACGATCGCACAGGCTTTGCAGCAGAAG
This sequence comes from Ruegeria sp. YTSC106, assembly GCF_059609765.1. Lineage (NCBI taxonomy): Bacteria > Pseudomonadati > Pseudomonadota > Alphaproteobacteria > Rhodobacterales > Roseobacteraceae > Ruegeria > Ruegeria sp. YTSC106. The sequence continues at coordinate 43,072 of NZ_JBXWMI010000021.1, read as the reverse complement.
ATAGAGAAGCCGTTCTGGCATATCTCGATCGACCACTTGCGCGATTCTGGAGTTCTGCCGCTGGAGCGCTATCGCCGTGGTGAGTTCGATTGGTCCGACGACAGATCAGCTGTCTTTGATGGGTTTCATCAATCGCTGGCTGCTTATGCGGCCTCGGGCAACAATCTGATTTTGGAACATATTCTGGATACGCCGGGGTGGGTCAAAGACTTGCACGACCTCTTCCGCCCGTTTGATGTTCTGTTCGTAGCTGTCCATTGCCCGGTTCCCGAGTTGAACGCGCGCGAACGATTGCGCGGCGACCGTCCGGTGGGAAGCGCCCAACGTGACCAATCCATGATCCACGCTGGCAGAGTTTACGATATCGAGATTGATTCGATGGACGGCATCGGGGCAAACGTGCAGACAATTCTTCAAGCATGGCGCAGTGATCTGCGCCAATCGGAATTCAGCCTGCCTTTCGAGTGACCTGTCAGCCGCGAGGATGGGCCGCAGGGTAGACGCCAAGAACCTCGACGTTGGTCGTGAAGTGTTCCAGCTCGTCCATGGCTAGTTGCACGTTACGGTCTTCGGGATGACCAACGATGTCGGCATAAAACTGCGTTGCAGTGAAGGACCCGTCGACCATATAGCTTTCCAGCTTGGTCATGTTGATCCCGTTCGTGGCAAAGCCGCCCATTGCCTTGTACAGCGCAGCCGGGATGTTGCGGACCTGAAACACGAAGCTGGTGATCATTCCATACTCACCCCGACGGGACAAATCCGCCTCTTGTGACATGACAAGGAAACGGGTCGTGTTGTCGTCATTGTCCTCGATGTGGCGGGCCAGGACGTTCAGGTCGTAGATTTCAGCCGCAAGCTCACTGGCCAGAGCGGCGGAATGCAAATCCCCGATTTCGGCCACTTCGCGCGCGGCGCGGGCATTGTCGGGACTGACTCGGCCGCGAATACCGTGTTCTTTCAGGAAGCCGGAACATTGCGGCAGCAGCACCAGATGCGAATGCGCTTCGGTGATATCTTCCAGTTTTGCACCCGGTACACCAAGAAGGTTGATGTGAACGCGTACAAAGGCCTCATCGATGATGTGCAGGCCGCTATGCGGCAGCAGCCGGTGAATGTCGGCAACCCGACCATAGGTCGTGTTTTCGACCGGCAGCATTGCCAGATCGGCCGCGCCCGAGCGAACTGATTCGATCACATCCTCGAATGTGCGGCAGGGTAGGGCCTCCATTTCGGGTCGTGCGTTGCGGCAGGCCTCGTGACTGTAGGCGCCGGGTTCACCCTGAAAAGCAATGCGATTGGTCATTTGGTCGATTCCATGCAACAAGTTCGCGATTTGGTCGTTTCGTCGCGGTGTCTATACCTTGCCTCTCGCAAGTGGAAGCCTTAGACACCTGCCCAGACAGCTGAAATGGACACGCGATCAATGTTCGACACGATGACAGTTACCAAGGCCGCCGCAGGCCTGTTCGGCACTTTCCTGGTGCTGCTTCTGGCCAAATGGGGGGCGGATGTCCTCTATGCTTCCGGTGGCCATGGCTCGGCTGAGGCCGCCTACATTATCGAAACCGAAAGCTCGGGCGAAAGCGCCGACGGCGAAGAAGTGGTCTTCGAAGACCTGCTGGCCGCCGCTGACGTCGAGAAGGGCGCGAAAGTATTCCGCAAGTGCACCGCGTGCCACAAGCTGGAAGACGGGGCGAATGGAACCGGCCCTTACCTGTATGGCGTAGTTGATCGCCCGGTTGCCTCGGCAAAAGGTTTCACCGGTTACTCAGCCAGCATGCAGGCCCATGGCGGCAACTGGACGCCCGAAGCGCTGGATGCCTTCCTGGAACGCCCAAGCGCCTATATCTCGGGAACATCGATGAGTTTTGCTGGCTTGAAAAAACCTCAGGACCGCGCGGACTTGATTGCTTATCTGCAGACAATTGGCAACTGATTGCCTGAGAGACCATTGAAGTTCAGAGCCGCTGCCCCGCGCAGCGGCTTTTTTTGTCTGAAGGGAACTTCACAAAGCGCTCACGCATTCTAAACTTGAAACTGTGAGCGTTGGCACTTTAGCTAGCGTATGCGACATAAAAGATTACAATAACCCAGAGGATGAGCCCCATGATATCCCTAATGCCTGCTGCACGTGATCTTAAGGTCAGGCCATTGGCTGGCATATTCGGGCTTTGTGCTGTTCTGCTCTCTTCGCAAGCCGCATTGGCTTTGGATGAGGGGGTTACCCGCAGTCATGGATATTCGTATTTCGGCAATCTGGATTACCCTGCTGACTATCCGCATCTGAAATATGTGAATCCAGATGCGCCCAAAGGTGGTGAGTTGTCCTTGGCGGCTTCAGGGACGTTCGATTCCCTGAACCCCTATTCCCGCAAGGGGCGCGCAGGCGCCTTGACGACGCTGCAATATGATCGCCTGTTCGAAAGCTCTGATGACGGCGTCGGGCAGTATTACGGCGTATTGGCGGAAAGTCTGGAATATGATGAAGGGCGCAACTACGTCATTTTCCATTTGCGACCCGAAGCAACCTTTTGGGATGGCACCCCGGTGACGGCAGAGGACGTTGTCTACAGCCACCGTCTGTTCATTGAGCAGGGCCTGCCCTCATACGCGCAAGCCGTAGGCCGCATGGTGACAGGGGCCGAAGCGCTGGATGACAACACGGTCAAGTTCTCGTTCAACCCCGAAGTCACCCGCCGCAGTTTGATCGAGACAGTAGGGTCAACCCCTGTATTTTCAAAAGCATGGTTCGAGGCGGATGAGTCCCGACGTCTGGATGAGCCGCGACTGGAAGTGGCGGTCGGCTCAGGCCCCTATAAACTCGACAGCTATGACATCAATCGCCGCATCGTTTACAAGCGACGTGACGACTATTGGGGTAAAGATCTGCCATTCAATGTTGGTCGCAACAATTTCGATACGATCCGCGTCGAGTATTTCGGCGATCAGACAGCGGCGTTCGAAGGCTTCAAAGCTGGAGAATACACGCTGCGGATTGAAAGTGACCCCAAGCTTTGGGCGACGGCGTATGATTTTCCGAAGCTGAACGAAGGTGTGATCGTTAAGGATGAGATTCCGGATGGCAGCCCGCCGACACCGTCAGGCTTCGTCTTCAACCTCGGAAAACCGCAGTTTGCCGACAAGAACGTCCGAAAGGCCCTTGCCTTGGCCTTCAATTTCGAATGGGCGAATGAATCTTTGCTGTTTGGTCTGAATTCACCGCGCAATTCCTTTACACAAGGCACCCCGCTTGAAGCGCATGGTCTGCCCGAGGGCGATGAACTGGCGTTTCTTCAGGTGCTGGGTGAAGTTGTTTCAGAGGATTTTCTTTCGGAACCTGTTGTGATGGCCCATGAGTCAAACCCCGCGCGCCTGAACGACCGGAGAAATCTGCGCAAAGCCGCGAAACTGCTGGACGAGGCTGGGTGGGCGGTCGGCGATGGCAACGTGCGGCGCAACGCGGAAGCGCAGACGCTCAGGGTGGATTTCCCGTATCCTTCAAACCTGCCGACATCGACGGCCACGATGATTGAAACCTATGTCCAGAACCTGCAAGCCATGGGCGTGGATGCGTCTGCAGAAAAGGTTGACCCGGCGCAATACACGCTGCGCAGTCGCGAGCGGGACTATGACATGGTCTATTCCACACGATACGGGTCGTTTCTTTCGACCGGTGGCGGGTTGAGTCAGATGTATGGGTCAGAAGAGGCCGCATTCAGCCTTTTCAACCCTGCCGGATTGGCCAGCCCTTTGGTTGATGCTATCATCGAAGCTTCCTTCGAAACCGACAATCAGGCGGATCAGGATACGGCATTGAAGGCGTTGGATCGCGCCCTCAGGCATGAGTTCTTCGTAATCCCTGTAGGATACATCGCTGACCACTGGGCGGCCTATTACGATATGTATGAATACCCTGAAAACCTGCCACCTTATTCGCTGGGCTATCTGGATCTGTGGTGGATCAATCCGGAAAAAGAGGCTGCACTGAAAGCGAAAGGCGCGCTGCGATAACATGGGCGCCTATATTCTAAGACGCTTGTTGCTGATCATTCCGACCCTTCTGGGCATCATGATCGTCAACTTCACGCTGGTACAATTCGTGCCTGGCGGTCCGGTCGAGCAGATCATTGCGCAGATCGAAGGACAGGGTGATGTTTTCGCCGGATTTGCAGGTGCGGGCGATGCCGGCGCGGGTTCAGAACCGGCGGGCGGTGTTTTCGACGACAAATATGTCGGTGCGAGGGGCCTGCCGCCCGAGTTCATTGCTGAACTTGAAAAGGAATTCGGCTTCGACAAACCGCCTCTTGAACGGTTCCTGATCATGATGGGCAACTATCTGACGCTGGACTTCGGCGAGAGCTATTTCCGCTCGATCAGCGTGATTGAACTTGTACTTGAAAAAATGCCGGTCTCAATCTCGCTGGGCCTGTGGTCGACCCTGATTGCTTATCTGGTTTCTATTCCGCTGGGCATTCGCAAAGCGATCAAGGATGGTTCGCGGTTCGATACCTGGACCAGCGGTGCGATCATCGTGGCCTACGCAATTCCGGGCTTCCTGTTTGCCATTCTGCTACTGGTGCTTTTCGCCGGTGGATCCTATTGGCAGATCTTCCCACTGCGTGGCCTAACCTCGGACAACTGGGACAGCCTTAGTTTCTTCGGTAAGATCGCAGATTACTTCTGGCACATCGCGCTACCGACTATTGCTCTGACGATCTCGGCCTTTGCGACGTTGACGCTGCTGACCAAAAACTCGTTCCTGGATGAGATCAAAAAGCAATATGTCATGACCGCCCGCGCCAAAGGCCTGAGCGAACGCAAGGTGCTGTATGGCCATGTGTTCCGCAACGCGATGCTGATCGTCATAGCCGGATTTCCGGCCGTGTTCATCGGTGTGTTCTTTGGAGGTTCGATCATCATCGAAACGATCTTCTCACTTGATGGTCTGGGTCGTCTTGGGTTTGAGGCTGCCGTGGCGCGGGATTACCCGGTGATCTTCGGCACGCTGTTCATCTTTGGCCTGATGGGCCTGGTCGTCGGCATCATCAGCGACCTGATGTATGTGCTGGTCGACCCGCGCATCGATTTCGAAAAGCGGGAGGGGTAAATGGCATTGTCCCCCCTGAACCAGCGCCGCTGGAGCAATTTCTGCCGCAACAGGCGCGCTTTCTGGTCGTTGATCGTTTTCTCAGTGCTGTTCGGCCTGTCGCTGTTTGCCGAGTTTATCGCCAACGACAAACCGATTCTGGTGAAATACCGGGGTGAGTTCTATACGCCGGTCTTCAACTTCTACGCGGAAACCGATTTTGGCGGAGACTTCCAGACAGAGGCGATCTATCGCGACCCCGAGGTTCAGTGCCTGATAGACAGCGGCGGCCTTGAAGACTGTTTTGACGATCCTGAAGGCATAATCGAACAGATCGACGCCGGTACGTTCCAGGCGGAAGGATTCGAACGTGGCTGGTCGCTTTGGCCGTTGATCCCTTATTCCTATAACACATCGGTCGATCGCCCCGGGGCTGCGCCATTGCCACCCAACAGCCAGAACCTCCTGGGGACAGATGACACCAAACGCGACGTTCTTGCCCGCGTGATCTACGGTTTCCGCCTGTCGATCCTTTTCACGCTGATCGTGACGGGCGCCGCCAGTCTGATCGGTATTTTCGCCGGTGCCATACAGGGCTTCTTCGGCGGTTGGCTGGATCTGATCTTTCAGCGGATCATCGAGGTCTGGTCAGCGACACCGTCGCTTTATGTCATCATCATCATGTTTGCGGTGTTGGGGCGAAGTTTCTGGCTGCTGGTCGCGTTGATGATCCTGTTCAGTTGGACCGGACTGGTTGGCGTGGTACGTGCCGAATTCCTGCGGGCGCGGAACCTTGAATATGTGCGCGCTGCGCGGGCGCTGGGCGTGGGCAACATGACCATTATGTTCCGCCACATGCTGCCGAACGCGATGGTGGCCACGCTGACCTTTATGCCCTTCATCGTCACGGGCACCATAGGTGGTCTGGCTTCGCTGGATTATCTGGGTTTTGGCCTTCCCTCTTCGGCCCCTTCGCTGGGAGAGCTTACCTTGCAGGCGAAACAGAACCTGCAGGCCCCATGGCTGGCCTTCACGACCTTTTTCACCTTTGCCATCATGCTGTCCCTGCTGGTCTTTATTTTTGAAGGCGTGCGGGATGCGTTCGATCCCAGAAAGACCTTCTCATGAGCCTGCTGGATGTAAACAACCTGAAGGTTTCTTTCCGGCAGGACGGTCAGATCAGTGCTGCGGTTCGGGGCGTGTCGTTCCATGTCGATCGCGGGGAAACCGTGGCGCTTGTGGGCGAATCCGGGTCGGGTAAATCCGTCACTGCGCTCAGCACGGTATCGTTGCTGGGCGACAGCGCGATCGTTGAGGGATCCGTCACCTATGACGGGCAGGAGATGATCGGCGCCTCGGAGCAACGCCTGATGGATGTGCGGGGCAATGACATCAGCTTTATTTTCCAGGAGCCAATGACATCGCTGAACCCGTTGCACACGATCCAGAAGCAGATGGCGGAATCGCTGGCCCTGCATCAGGGGGTGTCGGGCGATGTCGCGCGCGAACGGATTCTCGAACTGTTGAACAAGGTCGGTATCCGCGACCCCGAAGACAGGCTGGACAGCTATCCGCACCAGTTGTCGGGTGGACAGCGGCAGCGGGTGATGATCGCCATGGCACTGGCGAACAAGCCGGACATCCTGATCGCCGATGAGCCGACGACGGCGTTGGATGTAACCATTCAGGCACAGATCCTCGAGTTGCTGGCCGATCTTCAGAAATCCGAAAACATGGGGATGCTGTTCATCACCCATGATCTGGGCATTGTGCGCCGGATCGCTGATCGGGTCTGCGTGATGAAGGATGGCGAGATTGTCGAAACCGGAGTTACGCGGGAGATTTTCGACAACCCGCAGCATCCCTATACCCGCAAACTTCTGGCGGCCGAACCGTCGGGTCAGCCTGACGCCGTTGCAACAGATGCGGAAGAAGTCGCGCGTACCGATCATTTGAAAGTCTGGTTCCCGATCCAGCGCGGGTTTCTGAAACGGACGGTTGGCTATGTGAAGGCGGTGAATGACGCCTCGCTGAGTGTACGCGCGGGTGAGACTTTGGGGATTGTGGGCGAAAGCGGGTCTGGCAAGACCACGCTGGCACTGGCTCTCATGAGGTTGATCGCGTCCGAAGGCGGCATCACCTTCCGCGATCAGGATGTGCGAAAATGGTCCACGCGAGAACTGCGCCGGCTGCGCAAGGATATGCAGATCGTGTTTCAGGACCCGTTTGGCAGCCTCAGCCCACGTATGACATGCCAGCAGATCATCGCGGAAGGTCTGGCTATTCACAACGTTGATCCTCATCGCGCGCCGCGCGAACTGGTCGCTGAGGTGATGACCGAGGTGGGCCTGGATCCTGAGGCCATGGATCGGTATCCGCACGAGTTTTCGGGCGGGCAGCGTCAGCGCATCGCGATTGCGCGGGCGATGGTTCTGCGACCGAAGCTGCTGGTACTGGATGAACCGACCAGCGCGCTGGACATGACGGTTCAGGTTCAGATCGTCGATCTGCTGCGCGATCTGCAAAAGAAATACGGGCTGGCTTATCTGTTCATCAGCCATGACCTGAAAGTTGTACGGGCGATGTCGCACAAGGTGATCGTCATGCGAAATGGGGATGTGGTTGAAATGGGCACGGCAGAGGATTTGTTCGAAAATGCCCAGACCGACTATACCCGTGAACTGATAGCGGCGGCGGGCTGAAACCAGCCCGCCAAATTCAGTGTATCAAGCGCTTGCCTTTTCTTTGGTCGTCGCCTTGGGCGTTGGCCCGCGCAGTTCCTCATAGTGGTCAAAGCTCAGCTTAACCCATCCAGTGCCGCGCGTGGCGCTTGCGAGTGTGCGATGCAATTCATCCTCGGCAACGGCGGGAATCAGAGCGTTGAAGATCTCCCAGCCTGATGCGTTGGGATTGCCTTCAAATCCCAGAACTTGCCCTTGCAGAGAGCTGATTGTTGGCACGAGATCGCCCACAAAATAGGATGGCAGGTGGATTTCAGCATTCAGGATCGGCTGTAAAACAACCGGTTTGGCCTGAGGCAGCGCTTCGCGCACGGCGTTCTTGCCTGCGGTGCGGAAGGCATAGTCGGAACTATCTACGTTGTGGTGTTTCCCGTCTTTCAGTGTCACTTTGACATCGACTACGGGAAAGCCTTCGGGGCCTTGCTCCAGCGCGTCCTTGGCTCCGTGTTCCACTGACGGGATGTAGTTCTTGGGAACCGCTCCGCCTTTGACCACCTCTTCGAACTGGAACCCCGATCCGCGTGGCAGGGGCGCGACCGAGATCACCACATCCGCGAACTGCCCAGCCCCGCCGGATTGTTTGCGATGCCGGTGGCGATATTCGACAGGTTTTCGAATGGTTTCACGATAGGCGGTTTCGACCTGATCGGCTTGAATCTCGATCCCGAAATCCTCGGCCAGCTTGGTGGTCACGCGTCGCATGTGCTGCGGACCTTGAGAACCAAGAACGGCGTGGCCGCTCAGCTCATCCTGTTGCAGGTGAAGGCCGGGGTCGATTTCGGCCAGACGGCTCAGGGCGTTGGAGAGGCGCACATCGTCCCGCTCATGCACTGGTGAGACGATCTGGCGATGCGCCACTGGATGCGAGGACGCCCATTCCGGCAGCTCCGTCGCTGAATTGCTGTCATATATGTAACAAGGGTTGAGGTGATCGGACTTCACTGCCAGACCAATCTGCCCGGCCTCCAGTGTCGCGATTTGGGTTTTGGCATCCAGCGTTGTCAGGTTGCCGACGGTCTCACCGCCCAAGGCCTCATGGGCTTGCACGCCGTCCCCAAGGCCGCGCAGAACGACGATTTTTCCGATGTGTTTTTTGACATCTGCAAAACCGGCAATGGCGCGGGCGCTGTCTGCGGCCTCGTCGCGCCCGGCGGCGATATCAAACTCGGGGGCTTCGTGCCGTAGCGCTTTCATCAGGCGCGTCAGCCCGTTGCCGTGGCTCGCGGCCCCCAGGCAGGCGGGGATCAACTGGTGATTCTGTAGGACCTGCGCGGCCAGGTCATAAACTTCGTCACTTGGCGGCAGTTTGTCTTCGATCAATTGCTCCAGAAGGGTGTCATCGAAATCGGACAAGGTCTCAAGCAGCTCGGTTCGGGCCTCCTGCTCACGGTCTTCGACGGATTTAGGCAGTTCGATCAGGGCCGAGGGTTGGCCCTCCTGATACTTCCAGGCCCGTTCCGAGATCAGATCGACCGCCCCGATGATCGTATCTCCTTCGCGGATCGGCACTTGACGCAGGGCGATGTGATGGGTGCAATATGTTTGAAGTGAGGCGATGATATCGCGGATGCGGCCGTTGGGATTGTCCATCCGGTTGATGAACAGAAAACAAGGGATGCCGGCCTCTTCTACCAGTCGCAGGTAGGGCGCGCACAATACTGCGGCATTCGGGTCGGGGGGCACGACAACCACGGCGGCGTCCGATATTGCCATTGCGGGTCCGACATAGGCCAGAGCATCGCCGCCCCCGTCAACGTCGATCGCGCACCAGGGCTCGTCCAAGTAAGAAAAACCGTGCAAATGCACGGTTCCGGAAACATCGAATGTGGTGGGGCGCCCGTCGAGGCGGCTGATAGCCTCGACAAGCGTAGATTTGCCCGATTGGCTGGGCCCGAGGACGGTAAAAACGCGCATGAGTGTTGTCCCTCTTTCAGGTTGCAGATTGGCTGCACGAAAGGGACCGACCGACGCGTTGGCGCCGACAAGGATTGTCTGTATTTTGCCCGCCTCAGGCCGCAGGGCAAGATGCCACCCTACAGTATGAGTGTGGGAAAAACCGCAGGCGTGCGTCAAGCCCCTGATGTGTTTTGCGCGTCACGGGCCGAATGTTGCCCGTAGAAAAGGGTCAGATGGCTGAGCTGTGCCCGGCTTTGCTGAGGTCATAGGCATCAAAGCTACGGGCGATCATCCGAGTCAGCGCACGCGCTTCGGGCGGCACGAAAAGCCCGTCTTCGGTGATCTGCAGCATTCCGTCGAAGGATGCATTGGCTGCGCGATACATCTCGTCCAGTTCAGCGGCCGATACATCGTGATCCCGCAGGATTTCCGCCGTGTCGATTTTGAAATCGCACATCAGTGCCTCGATCAGGCGGGCACGCAGAATGTCCTGACCTTTAAAGAGGTGCCCTCGGGATGTTGAAAACTGCCCATTGCGAATGGCTTTGGTATGGGCAGAGGTGGCCGGAGCGTTCTGCGCATAACCTTGCGGAAATCGCGAGATCGAGCTGGCCCCGACACCAATCAGTATATCGGCCTGATCGTCGGTATAGCCCTGGAAGTTCCGCTTGAGGCGGCCCGCGTGCAAAGCGTGGGTAAGCCCGTCATCCTGAGTGGCGAAATGGTCGATGCCTATCTCGGCATAATTGTCCCAAAGGAACAAACGCCGGGCCGTGTCGAACAACTCGAGGCGCTGTTCCGGTGTGGGCAGGGCGTCCGAAGGAATCAGCTGCTGCCGCTTGGCCATCCAAGGCACATGGGCATAGCCGTAAAGCGCCACGCGATCCGGGCTGAGCGACAGGAGTTTCTGTACGCTTTCCGTCATGCGCGCCTTGGTCTGATGCGGCAGACCGTAAAGAATATCCGCATTCAGGCTGGTGATGCCACGTTCGCGGATCATGTCGATGGCATCGCGTGTTGTGTCGTAGCTTTGGATGCGGCCGATGGTTTTCTGAATTTCGTCATCGAAATCCTGCACTCCGATCGAGGCACGGTTCATGCCCGCGTCTGCCAGCGCATCCAGACGCGCCTCATCAATCTCGTTCGGATCGATCTCGACCGAGAATTCGGCATCAGGCCCCATGGGCACGATACCCAGGATGTGTTGTGCTAATTCGCGCATCAGTTGGGCGTTCAGCAACGTTGGCGTGCCGCCGCCCCAATGCAGGCGCGACAGAACCACACCTTCGGGCAAGCGTGCTGCCAGAAGATCCAGTTCGGCCTTCAGAACGTCGGCATAGGCGATCACCGGATTGTCGGTTTGTGTCCCTTGTGTCCGGCAGGCACAGAACCAGCAAAGCCTGCGGCAGAATGGGACATGGACGTACAGCGAAACAGCACTGCCGGGTGTGATCCCGGAAATCCAGTCGCCAAACATATCTGCTCCCACGTCGTTGCTGAAGTGGGGGGCGGTGGGGTAGCTTGTGTAACGCGGTACTTTCGCGTCAAATAGTCCAAGCTTTGCCAATTGTGGTTTCACTATCATGGCGATACCCTTAGGCGACAGATGACATAGGTGCTTTGATGGAGATCAAGTGGGAACGCGCATGACAGTAAAAGCACAATTTGACCATTCAAATTGCGGAGATTGCCCGATACGTCATCGTGCCGTCTGCGCTCGCTGTGATGCTGACGAGCTGGAAGAGCTTGAAAGCATTAAGTATTATCGCAGTTTCGAGGCGGGTCAGACGATCATCTGGTCTGGGGATCCGATGAGTTTTGTCGGCTCGGTTGTGGCCGGAATTGCATCGTTGACTCAGACGATGGAAGATGGACGCACCCAGATGGTTGGTCTGCTGCTGCCCAGCGACTTCGTCGGCCGCCCGGGTCGCGATACAGCACCTTACGATGTTCAGGCGACGACGGATGTCGTGATGTGTTGTTTCCGCAAGAAACCATTCGAAGAGATGATGGACCAAACCCCGCATATCGCCCATCGCCTTTTACAGATGACTTTGGACGAGCTTGATGCCGCACGCGAGTGGATGCTGGTTCTGGGGCGAAAGACCGCGCGTGAGAAGATTGCCAGCCTGCTGTCAATTATTGCTCGCCGGGACGCATCGGTAGGTCAAAAAGGTCTGTCAGGCACTATCGTTTTCGATCTGCCGCTGACCCGAGAAGCCATGGCGGATTATCTGGGCCTGACGCTCGAGACGGTCAGTCGCCAGATATCGGCTTTGAGAAAAGACGGGGTGATAACGCTTGAAGGCAAGCGGCACGTGACCATCCCCGATCTGGGTCGCCTGATGGAAGAGGCGGGCGACGATTCGGATGGCGGTTTTCTGGTTTAACGTGAACCACATATAAAAAGTGACAACCGGCGCAGCGTTTGTTGCGGGATTGTCCAACTTAGGAGCACGGCATGGAATTCAGCAGTTTGTTGGCAATGCTGTTGATCGGCGCAATCGCCGGTTGGCTGTCTGGCAAGATCATGGAAGGCCGGGGGTTCGGTCTTTTCGGCAACATCATTGTCGGAATCGTCGGCGCGTTTCTTGCGGGGTTGGTTTTTCCGGCACTTGGATTTGCCGTTGGCGGCGGCCTGCTGTCGTCTATCTTCTTTGCAACAGTAGGCGCCGTGATCCTGTTGTTCCTGATAGGCCTCATTCGCAGAGGATGACAAAAGCCGCCAAGTCAGGCGGCTTTTGAATGGCGGATCAATGGGCAAGGAATACGGGAACAGTTGACTGCTCCAGCATGTTGCGGGTTGCTCCACCCAGAATGGCCTCGCGGAAACGGGAATGGCCATAGGCACCCATCACGATCAGATCCGATTCTGTATCGGATGCGTGGCGGTTGAGAATATCCGACACGCGCGTCATGCTTTTGCTCAGCACATCAATCTCACATTTGACCCCGTGACGGGCCAGCATCTGTGACAGCATTCCGCCCGGATCAGACCGGTCGGGCCCATGGCGGGGAGGGTCGATGACCACGATTCGGACCAGCTCGGCCTGTTTCAGGAAGGGCAGGGCGTGACGAATGGCGCACATGGCCTCTACGCTTTCGTTCCAACCTATCATGATATTGCGCGGCACCGTCAGGGGTTTGACGTCGTCCGGTACGACCAGAACCGGGCAATGCCCCTCGAACATGGCGGCCTCAACGATGGGCTCGGCTTCGGCCCCACGGTCTTTGCCGTAGGGGTGCGGCAGGATCACCAGATCGGAAAACCGTGCCCTATGTGCAACGTGGCGTCCTATATCAGCAATTTGCGCGACGCCATGCTCGGCGGACCAGCGAACGCCGGACTTGCCAAGGTAATCATTGGCAAAGGACAACAACTCCTTGGCCTCGGCGTTGGCTCGGCTCAGTGTTTCCTGAACAATGAGCGCATTGGCACCCGCATAGTAATAACCTGTCTGACTGCGATCGACCCCAAGGCACAGGGCTTCGGCATGGGCATCCTGAGATTGTGCCAAAGCCACCATCTGCGCCAGAGCGGCGGGTGCTGTCTTGGTTTCGGTCATGACAGTGAGTAGAGATTTGTAAGTCATTGCGACCTCATGATTCGGGCATTTGGTCTCATGTGACCAGTTGGCCTATTTCCTCTACAATGCGTGTCACAGAAAACGCAGAACTGTCTTGATACAGATCAAAGCAGCAATAGCCGCCGTGCTTCAGAACGGCAGCCAGTCAAATGGGTTTCGCGCGTCATAAGAACCAAAAGCGCGCGGAGCATGGCAAAGGGACGCAATATGTCGAATTACATCAAGCTGATCGTGCTTGGTCTGATCGCGCTGTTTGCAGCGATCGGAACCAATTATGCACGCGATTTGGCGTATCAGGTACATGCGCTGCTGGTGATGCTTATCGCCGGTGGCTTGTTTATCTGGACGCTTCGAAACACTGACGAGCCAGATATTCTAGTCGACCGCTCGGGCGAATACATGGATGACGTGATCCGTTATGGCGTGATCGCAACCGCCTTCTGGGGCGTTGTCGGGTTCCTGGCCGGGACCTTCATCGCGTTTCAGCTTGCCTTTCCGGTGCTGAACTTTGAATGGGCACAGGGTTATCTGAATTTCGGTCGTTTGCGTCCGCTGCACACGTCGGCGGTGATTTTTGCCTTTGGTGGCAATGCGTTGATCGCAACCTCATTCTATGTCGTGCAACGTACCAGCGCCGCGCGCTTGTGGGGCGGCAACCTGGCGTGGTTCGTATTCTGGGGTTATCAGCTGTTCATCGTGCTGGCCGCGACCGGCTATGTTCTGGGCGGTACTCAGTCGAAGGAATATGCCGAGCCTGAATGGTATGTCGATCTTTGGCTGACCATTGTCTGGGTCGCCTATCTGGCGGTCTACTTGGGCACGATCATTAAGCGGAAAGAACCCCATATCTATGTAGCCAACTGGTTCTATCTGGCCTTTATCGTCACCGTTGCGATGCTGCACTTGGTCAACAACATGACCGTTCCTGTCAGCATTTGGGGTTCGAAATCGGTCATCGTCTGGTCGGGCGTACAAGACGCCATGATCCAGTGGTGGTACGGCCACAACGCGGTGGGTTTCTTCCTGACTGCGGGTTTTCTGGGCATGATGTACTATTTCATCCCGAAACAGGCCGAGCGCCCGGTATTCTCGTACAAGCTGTCGATCATCCACTTCTGGGCACTGATCTTCCTGTATATCTGGGCCGGTCCGCACCACCTTCACTATACCGCGCTGCCTGACTGGGCTTCGACGCTGGGCATGGTGTTCTCGGTGATCCTGTGGATGCCGTCCTGGGGTGGTATGATCAACGGTCTGATGACCTTGTCGGGTGCATGGGACAAACTGCGCACCGACCCGGTGATCCGGATGATGGTGATTTCGGTTGGCTTTTACGGCATGTCCACCTTCGAAGGCCCGATGATGTCGATCCGCGCGGTGAACTCGCTGTCGCACTACACCGACTGGACCATTGGCCACGTGCACTCGGGCGCGCTGGGCTGGAACGGTATGATCACCTTTGGTGCGTTGTACTTCTTGGTGCCCGTCCTGTGGAAACGGGAACGCCTGTACTCGCTGCAGATGGTCAGCTGGCACTTCTGGCTCGCCACCATCGGCATCGTGCTCTACGCCGCGTCGATGTGGGTGACCGGTATCATGGAAGGCCTGATGTGGCGCGAAGTGGATGCCAACGGCTTCCTGGTGAACTCGTTCGCCGACACCGTGGCTGCCAAGTTCCCGATGTACGTGGTGCGTGCTCTGGGTGGCGTAATGTTCGTCGCTGGTGCTGTGATCATGTGCTACAACCTGTGGATGACTGTGCGGAAAGCGCCGGCCAAAGAGGCCAGCCTGACCGTCGCGGTCCCGGCTGAATAAGGAGGGCCGGAGCAATGGCAATTCTCGACAAACACAAGATCCTCGAGACCAACGCGACCCTCCTGCTGATCTTCAGCTTTCTGGTCGTAACCATCGGTGGCCTGGTGCAGATCACCCCGTTGTTCTATCTTGAGAACACCATCGAGAAGGTGGAGGGCATGCGCCCTTACACCCCTCTCGAGATGGCGGGGCGTGAGATCTATATCCGCGAAGGCTGCTACACCTGCCACAGCCAGATGATTCGCCCGATGCGGGACGAGGTCGAACGCTACGGTCACTACTCGCTGGCGGCGGAATCGATGTACGATCACCCGTTCCAGTGGGGATCCAAACGGACCGGCCCTGATCTGGCCCGTGTCGGTGGCCGCTATTCGGACCAATGGCAGGTCGATCACCTGCGGAATCCGCAGTCCGTGGTGCCGGAATCGGTGATGCCGAAATACGGCTTTCTTGAGCATCGTAAAATTGACGGCAAGTACATCGGCGATGTAATGGCCACCAATGCTCTGGTCGGGACTCCTTACACCGAAGAGATGCTGGAAAACGCGCAAGCAGATTTCCTTGCTCAGGCTGACCCCGACAGCGACTATGACGGGCTGTTGGAGCGCTATGGTGACAAGGTCAATGTACGCAACTTTGACGGCCAGCCCGAGCTGACCGAAGCTGATGCGTTGGTTGCCTATCTTCAGATGCTGGGCACGTTGGTCGATTTTTCGACCTTCACCCCGGACGCAAGCCGCTAAAGGAGAATCGTGATGGAAGAATACACAATTCTCAGGCAGTTCGCGGATAGCTGGATGCTGTTGTTGTTGTTCGCCTTCTTCGTTGGCATCGTCATCTGGGTTTTCCGCCCCGGTGCCAGTAAGGAATACAACGACACCGCCAACATCCCGTTCCGGCATCAAGACAAACCCGCCACATCCAAGGAGGCGCGGAAATGAGCAAGACACCTGAAAAACAGCCGGGTGATCCGAACACAACCGGGCACAGCTGGGACGGGATCGAAGAGTTCGACAACCCGATGCCGCGCTGGTGGCTGTGGACATTCTATGTGACCATTATCTGGGGCGTGATCTACACGATCATGTATCCAGCATGGCCCTTGGTGCAGTCGGCAACCGCTGGCGTCATGGGATGGTCTTCGCGGGCTTTGGTCCAGCAGGAGATGGTCGCATTCGAAGAGGCAAACGCACCCTGGAATGCCAAGCTGGTGGAAACTCCGCTGGAAGACATCGCGAAGGACGCTGAACTTCAGCAATATGCCGTGAACTCCGGTGGTGCCGTGTTCCGTACCTGGTGCGCACAGTGCCACGGTTCCGGTGCACAGGGCGCGCCTGGTTTCCCGAACCTGCTGGATGACGCCTGGCTCTGGGGGGGGACGATGGAAGACATCGTCTACACTGTCAACTATGGTATCCGGAACGAAGAAAGCGACGATGCACGCTATTCCGAGATGCCTGCCTTCGGTGAAATCCTCGAGGATGATGAAATCACGCAGGTGGTTCAGTATGTCATGTCGCTGAGCAACGCACAGACCGACGATGCGGCGGCTGAGGCGGGCAAGGTTGTCTTCGAAGACAACTGCGCGTCCTGTCACGGCGAAGATGGTACGGGTGACATCTT
Organism: Ruegeria sp. YTSC106; assembly: GCF_059609765.1. Classification (NCBI taxonomy): domain Bacteria; kingdom Pseudomonadati; phylum Pseudomonadota; class Alphaproteobacteria; order Rhodobacterales; family Roseobacteraceae; genus Ruegeria; species Ruegeria sp. YTSC106. The sequence continues at coordinate 26,321 of NZ_JBXWMI010000021.1, read as the reverse complement.
CCAGGGGGCACCGAACCTGACCGACGCTATCTGGCTATATGGTGGCAGCGAAGAGACTCTGACTGAAACTGTGACCTACAGCCGCTTTGGCGTCATGCCGAACTGGGATACCCGCCTGACCGAGGCGCAGATCCGTGCGGTATCCGCCTATGTCCACCAGTTGGGTGGTGGTCAGTAAGACCTAGAGGGCAACCTTCGGGCGGTTCGCCGCCCGAAGGCTGTAGCACCGGCTGTTCCATCTGTTCGCGCGTTTCCTGAACAGCCGGTGCTCTTTTACACTACTTTCCTGTTGTATTGCCATTCAGTTCTGCGCAACGAGGTCTGCTCATATGCGTTGGGGTGGGGCGCAATCTCGGGCTGCGACAATTGGTCGGGACTCAGAGAGCCGCGCGTGCTCGATGCGGTTGGGTTCAAGCCACAAGCAGATTTTTCGCCAAAACCAGCTGAAAATCGGGTAAAATACACCATTTCCAGCGCGGGCAATATGGGCTGATCTTCAAAAGATGTTTGCTCGATGCGCTTTTTGACCCATGTCAAAGTTCGCCCATGCATGATCTGGAACAAGACGTCTTCAGAAGACCCATTTGTGGAGCCAGCCAGTGAGCGATTCCGACCCCGCCCCCAGCCTTTACGCCGCGCGTGAACCGATCTTTCCAAGACGTGTTTCGGGGCCGTTTCGAAACCTGAAATGGATTATTCTTATTGTGACGCTGGGCATCTACTACGTGACGCCCTGGATCAGATGGGATCGTGGTCCCAGCCTGCCGGATCAGGCTGTTCTGTTGGATCTGGCAAATCGGCGTTTCTATTTTTTCTGGATCGAAATCTGGCCGCACGAATTTTACTTTGTCGCCGGTCTGCTGATCATGGCGGGTTTGGGCCTGTTTCTGTTCACGTCAGCTCTGGGTCGCGTGTGGTGCGGGTATGCATGCCCGCAGACCGTCTGGACGGATCTGTTTATTCTGGTCGAGCGCTGGATTGAAGGTGACAGAAACGCCCGCCTGCGCCTGCACCGTCAGGAAAAGCTCGATTTCCGCAAAGCTCGTTTGCGGGTCACCAAATGGACGGTCTGGTTTCTGATCGGTCTGGCAACGGGCGGTGCCTGGGTGTTCTACTTCGCGGATGCACCGACGCTGGCCCGTGATCTTGTGACGGGCAACGCGCATCCCGTCGCCTACACGACGATGCTGATCTTGACGGGTACAACTTTCTTCTTCGGCGGGTTCGCCCGTGAGCAGATCTGTATTTACGCGTGCCCATGGCCGCGCATTCAGGCGGCAATGATGGATGAGGACACGCTAGTTGTCGGCTATCGCGAGTGGCGGGGTGAGCCGCGCGGCAAAGGCAAGCGGACGGCGGATTCAGAATTGGGGGATTGTATCGACTGTATGGCTTGCGTGAATGTCTGTCCTGTCGGTATCGATATCCGGGATGGTCAGCAGTTGGAATGCATCACCTGTGCCCTGTGCATCGACGCTTGTGACGACATGATGGCCAAGATCGGCAAACCACGAGGGCTGATCGACTACATGGCGTTGAGTGATGAAGCCCATGAGCGATCCGGCGAACCCCCCAAGAATGTCTGGAAGCACATTCTGAGGCCACGTACGATCATGTACACCGCATTATGGGCGCTGGTCGGATTCGGGCTTCTGTTTGCACTGTTCATCCGTTCTGACATCGATCTGACGGTCGCGCCGGTGCGTAACCCCACTTTCGTCACCCTGTCGGACGGAACAATCCGCAACACGTATGACGTTCGTCTTCGCAACAAGCACGGTGAAGACCGTCTGTTCAAACTGTCTTTGGCGGGCGATCCGGCGATGCGACTGGAAATTGAGGGAACCAAGATCGATACTGTGAATGTCACGGCGGATACGGCACAATTGACCCGTGTATATATCATAGCTCCTCGCGACAGCGGTCCGGCCGCAGCAGAGGCGACACCAGTGCGGATCTGGGTCGAAGACCTCAGCAGCGGCGAACGCGCATACAAGGACACCACGTTTAATGGACGAGGGAACTGATCATGGCCGAACGTAAATTCACCGGAAAGCACGCTTTGGCCGTGTTTGTCGGCGCTTTTGGCGTGATCATCGCGGTGAACCTCGTGCTGGCCTACAATGCCGTGAAGACGTTTCCCGGGCTCGAGGTGAAGAACTCCTATGTCGCCAGTCAGGAGTTCAATGAGAGATTGCAAGAACAGCGGGCGCTGGGCTGGACCGTTCGGGCGGAAACCAAAGGTGGTCTTCTGATCCTTCACATTACCGACGAAAGCGGTGTACCGGTTCAGGTGAGTGAATTGCAGGCGGTGGTTGGCCGGGCAACCCATGTACGCGACGACTTCGTACCCGACTTTACGTTCGACGGTACCGCCTATGCCACGCCTGCCACTTTGGGTAAGGGCAACTGGAATATCCGATTGGTGGCGCGTGACGGAAGCGGTGCCGAATTCTCGCAGCGCGTTCCGCTGTACGTGAAGGGGTAAGCATGACGGCTCAGCTTTCATCCGGTACAGCAGCCTGCCCGGGCTGCCTTGCGGCCCCGGCAGAACCGCCCCGGCCCGTACCGGAGGATGTACAGATCGCTTTGTCGCTGCCGGGCATTCATTGCTCGGCCTGTATCGCGACGGTCGAGCGTGAACTGAACGCGCACCCCGGCGTCGAAGATGCCCGGGTGAATCTGACGCTCAAACGCGCGATGATAAAAGCCACGCCGGAAACGCGCGCAAGCGATCTGATCCCGGTGCTTGAACAGGCGGGATTCGAAGCACATGAGCTTGATCCGGGGGTTTTGTCCGCAACGCAGACGGACAAGGCCGGTCGTGATCTTCTGATGCGCCTGGCCGTGGCCGGGTTTGCATCCATGAACGTGATGTTGCTGTCGGTTTCGGTCTGGTCCGGTGCGACGGATGCAACGCGGGACATGTTCCACTGGATTTCAGCGGCCATTGCGCTGCCGGCCATTGCGTTCTCGGCCCAGCCGTTCTTTGTCAATGCCTGGAGCGCCCTGCGCGTGCGACGGCTGAATATGGATGTACCGATTGTACTGGCGATCCTGTTGGCGCTGATCACATCGCTGTGGGAAACCGCGTTGAGCGGCGAGCATGCCTATTTCGACGCTGCTCTGACATTGACCTTCTTTCTGCTGGCGGGACGGTATCTTGATTACCGTACCCGTGCTGCGGCGCGATCAGCGGCCGAGGAATTGACAGCGTTGGAAGTTCCCCGCGCCATTCGTGTGGTCGATGGGGCCGAAGACGAGGTTCCCGTTGCCGAGTTGCATGTCGGAGATCTGGTCCTTGTGCGACCGGGTGGGCGCATGCCGGTGGACGGCCAGATCGTGTCGGGCCAGTCCGAACTGGATCGATCCCTTCTGACAGGCGAGACGGTGCCAGTCTTTGCCGAAGCCGGGCAGGTTGTGAGCGCGGGTGAAGTCAACCTGACGGGTCCGTTGACAATCCGGGCAACGGCGGTCGGGGAAGACACGTCGCTCCATCGCATGGCTGATCTTGTAGCCATCGCCGAGTCTGGCCGGTCCCGCTATACCTCGTTGGCCGACAAGGCCGCCAAGCTCTATGCGCCCGGGGTTCATATTCTGTCGGCGCTCAGCTTTGTTGGGTGGTACATCTATTCCGGTGACTTGCGCACGGCACTGAACATCGCGGCGGCTGTTCTGATTATTACCTGCCCCTGCGCGTTGGGTTTGGCCGTGCCAGCGGTAACAACGGCCGCGTCGGGTCGGTTGTTCCGCAAGGGAATGCTGATCAAGCACGCCACTGCACTGGAGCGGTTGTCCGAAGCCGACACAGTTGTATTCGACAAGACGGGCACCCTGACATCCGGCGTACCGGAACTGGTCAATCTGGCAGACCATGCCCGCGCCAAGGTCGAGGTCGCTCTGGCGCTGGCCGAGGCTTCTGCGCATCCCTTGTCCGTGTCATTGGCAAAAGCGGCGCGTGCGGCAGGGATCAAACCAGCAAGTGTTCGAGGAATAGCCGAGGTTCCCGGCTATGGCACCGAGGGCGAGTTCCGTGGCCAACGTGTTCGTCTGGGTCGGGCGGCCTGGGTCGGCGCGGATCAGGGCACCAATACTTCGGCCTGGCTGGCAATCGGCGAAGACGCACCCGTGGCCTTCCGATTCTCGGACGCCTTGCGCCCGGGCGCCGCTGAGGCGGTAGATGCGCTGCGCGCTTCGGGCAAGCAGGTGCTTCTGATTTCAGGAGACTCGCAGGGGGCCGTGCGCGCATTGGCAGAAAAACTGGGGATCAGGGATTGGATTGCCGAGGCTTTGCCGCAGGACAAGGCAAGACGCATTCAGGATCTCAGCGATGAAGGTCACAAAGTTCTGATGGTTGGCGACGGGCTGAATGATACCGCTGCTTTGACGGCGGCGCATGTGTCGATCTCTCCGGCTTCCGCGCTGGATGCGGCACGGGTCGCGTCGGATATCGTACTGTTGGGCAATGATCTTTCGCCTATTGCGGATGCGTGCGACACGGCTGTCAAAGCCACCAGGCGCATTCGCGAAAACTTCCAGATCGCAACCGTTTACAACGTGATCGCTGTTCCTCTGGCCGTGATGGGACTGGCGACACCGCTGATCGCGGCCTTGGCGATGTCGACCTCGTCCATTACCGTGTCCCTGAACGCCCTGCGGCTGAGGTAACCTGAATGGAAGTGCTTGCCTATCTGATCCCGATTTCCCTGTTCCTGGGGGGCGTTGGTCTTGCCGCCTTTGTCTATACCGTTCGTTCGAACCAGTACGAAGACCCCGAAGGCGACGCGCGCCGGATCCTGAGCGACGAATGGGATGACAAACCCAAACCCTGAACGATTGCCCCATAGAGGCAGAGATGAACCAACTGCCCTTGAAATTGTCGCAATGCCCGGATATGTCCGGCCCATCCGCTAGCAGAGAGAAAACGCCAAATGGCCACTACCAATCCGATCCAGTTCATTCAGCAGGTCCGAGCCGAAGTCTCCAAGGTCGTCTGGCCGACCCGGCGCGAGGTGCTGTTGACCACGGTAATGGTCTTTATCATGGCCGCGCTGACGGCTGTATTTTTCGCTTTGGTCGATCTGGGTATCCGGGGCGGCCTGCAACTGATCCTGGGCGCGTTCAGCTAAGCAGTATCAGCGCGTTGATACGTCTCTGCCCCCTTGCGTCGCGCGCAATGTCAGAGTAGGTGACGCGGTACTATTCGGAATAGGCGTGTGGCGATTCGGGCTGCGCGCCGCTTTTTATTCCGGATGGCGTGACGAGATTTTAATGACGGGTGTGTCCGGTACGCGGGATACCTCGAAGACAAACAAGGACGACAGGTTCATGGCGAAACGGTGGTACTCGGTCAGCGTTCTTTCGAATTTCGAAAAGAAGATCGCAGAGCAGATCCGCACGTCGGTGGCTGAACAGGGCCTTGAGGACGATATCGACGAAGTGCTGGTGCCCACCGAAGAGGTGATCGAAGTGCGCCGGGGCAAGAAAGTCACGACCGAGCGCCGTTTCATGCCCGGTTACGTGCTGGTACATATGGAAATGTCGGATCAGGGCTATCACCTGATCAACTCGATCAACCGCGTCACCGGTTTCCTGGGCCCTCAGGGGCGTCCGATGCCGATGCGCGATGCTGAGGTCAATCAAATCCTCAACCGTGTTCAGGAAGGTGAAGAAGCGCCCAAGCTGATGATCAGCTTCGAGGTTGGTGAAAAGGTCAAAGTCAACGACGGCCCGTTCGAGGATTTCGACGGCATGGTCGAAGGCGTGGATGACGAAAACCAGAAACTGAAGGTCTCGGTCTCGATCTTTGGTCGGGAAACCCCGGTCGAGCTGGACTTTACGCAGGTTACGAAGCAGGGCTGAGGAAACTCTCCTCGAGAATTGAAACGCCGCGATGCCAAGGGTAACGCGGCGTTTTTGTTTAGGTATTCGCTGAAAACGTATCGACCTATTGTGCTTGAACCATAGCCGCGCGCAAAAGTTGCGGTCTGTCGGTCTGGGACGGCAGGAACACGGCTTGCGATCCGGCATCCAGCGCCGAAAGGCTCGCGTCATACCACTGCATCGCAAGGTCGCGGCGCTCCTGCACGCCGAAACCTTCGCGCAGATGGTGGCCAATCAGTTCGCCGTAGGCGGGTTCACCCATTGCGACCAGCATCAGAGCAGACCCAAGAGCGGCATCCATGTTGTCCTGACGGTAGCCAATCGCCAGACAGACCTTGCTTGTTGCGGCAAGATCTTGGGGGCTGAGCCCGGAGTCCAGCGCCAGCTTGCGCATCTGGGTTTCAGCCTCGGTTTTCGAGTTGATCGACAGAGCGTCAACTTGTGGAGCCACCATTTCACCATAAGAGTCGCATTGGGCGCTAACCTGATCCGGCGTCAGTCCCTGGATATCCTGAATCAGATCTTCACCGCGTGCCATCGCGTAACTGCGGGCAAGGCAGAACTGCTCGCTGAGCGCAAAGTCGGGATCGGACATGTTCGACAGGGTTGTATAGCCGCCATTGGTCGATGTTTGCAGCATGACTCCGCTGCAGCGATTGGCCAGTGACGGGCCTCCGGTACCGCCTGAAAACAGGCTCGGCAGGCTTGCAGACGCTGTTTCAGTGGTCTCGGGTTCGGGTTCCTGCGGTGTCGTAACCGGGACAGGTTGTACCGGCACGGTTTGTGCCGGGGCCTGAGGGGCAGCAGCCAGAGCAGAGCCCGTGTGCACCTGACGGCGATACGCCATCAGCAGCGGTTGGCCCGAAAGCTGAGTGGCCGACTGCCCACCGCTTGTGGCCCAATAGTAGGCCTGCATCAAAAAGTCGGACTGATAGGGCTGAAAATCATAGCCGTTCACAGGATAGCCCATCGAGGCCTGATAGCGTTCGATTGCGGACCGGGTGCCACGACCGACCTGGCCATCGACCCTTCCTGCATTGTATCCGAAGTAATTGAGCGCGGTCTGGGTTTGCGCGCCCTGTGAAGTCGATGGGATGCCCGACCGGTAAGTTCGATTTGATGTGGTCGTTCTCTGAGACTTTTTCTTCTGTTGGTCCTTGCCAATCGCGTAGCCAACGATTCCGCCGACGACGGCGCCGCCGAGGAATTCACCAGCGTCCGCCCGCGCTGTCTGAGGGGCAGCTGCAGCAAGAGAAAAGGCGATGCCAAGAGTTAAAACTAAACGAAGTATCATAATTAACCTCCACCAAAATTCACTAATTTTTCGAAGTATAACACGGCCACGCGCTTTGTGGTGATGCAAGCACCAAAATCCCGATTGATGAGCGACTGATTTGTGGTTTTCGCCGTTTTTTTAAAATGTTAGTGGCACTCACAATTGCACTGCCAGTGGCCTACAATCTTTTAGGCGGCGAATAACCTTCCTGGTTTTGATTCGGTATATCCAGATTGCGGCGCCAACCACTTGTCATCTCTACTGATCCCCTGTAAACGCCGCCTCTATCGTCTTCGGGCGAGATTCTCTCGTGGGAGGTTGCAGGGATCGCGATCCCGGATCGGACCACGCAACATAATCTGGGTGGGACGCGTTTCACCTAAGTTGAAAGGAAAACCAAATGGCCAAGAAGCTTGCTGGTACAATGAAACTGCAGGTTCCTGCAGGACAGGCGAACCCGTCGCCGCCAGTTGGTCCGGCGCTGGGTCAGCGCGGCATCAACATCATGGAATTCTGCAAGGCGTTCAACGCCAAGACCGCAGACATGGAGCAAGGCGCGCCTTGCCCGACCGTGATTACCTATTATCAGGACAAGTCCTTCACCATGGACATCAAGACGCCGCCCGCGTCTTATTACCTGAAAAAAGCGGCTGGCCTGAAGCCGGTTGGCAAGCGGAACCGCCCTCGTGGTGCGGAAAACCCAGGTCGTGAGACCGTGGCAACCGTGACCTCGAAGCAGGTTCGCGAAATCGCCGAAGCCAAAATGAAAGATCTGAACGCCACTGACATCGAAGGCGCAATGCAGATCATCCTGGGCTCGGCCCGCTCTATGGGCATCGAGGTGAAGTAAGATGGCAAAACTCGGTAAACGTACCCGCACTGCGCGCGAAGCTGTCGCTGGCAAGGAAAACCTGTCGGTTGAAGAAGCGGTTGCCCTGGTCAAAGGCAACGCAACCTCGAAATTCGACGAGACCATCGAAATCGCGATGAACCTGGGCGTTGACACCCGTCACGCGGACCAGATGGTTCGTGGCGTCGTTGGCTTGCCGAATGGCACAGGTAAAGCGATGCGCGTCGCCGTATTCGCACGTGGCCCCAAGGCGGACGAAGCGAAAGAAGCAGGCGCAGATATCGTCGGCGCAGAAGACCTGATGGAAACCATTCAGGGCGGCACCATCGAATTCGATCGCTGCATTGCAACCCCGGACATGATGCCGATCGTCGGCCGTCTGGGTAAAGTTCTGGGCCCCCGCAACCTGATGCCGAACCCCAAGGTTGGCACCGTGACCATGGACGTGAAAGCCGCCGTGGAAGCAGCCAAAGGTGGTGAAGTTCAGTTCAAGGCGGAAAAAGGCGGCGTTGTTCATGCCGGTGTTGGCAAAGCGTCGTTTGACGAAGCCAAGCTGGTCGAAAACGTCCGAGCGTTTGTCACGGCTGTTGCCAAGGCGAAACCGTCGGGCGCCAAGGGCACCTACATGAAAAAAATCGCGCTGAGCTCGACCATGGGTCCTGGCGTGACCGTTGATGTGGCGGAAGCCGCGGGCGAATAAGCCCTAGATTTCCGATTTGAAGAATTGATCCCGGGTGGTGCGAACTGTCCGGGATTTTCTTTTGCGGGGTTCGGTGCAAAAGTGGCCAGACATCCAATTCGGTGCTCGTCAAAAAAACGGACCCTCGCCATGGAAACCAAGCGCGTTCTCATTCAAAAATTTCTCAAGGGTCTGGAAACCGGTGACGCTATGGCGGCAGCGGTGGTCAATGAAGACAAGTATATTCAGCACAATCCTCAAACCCACGAAGGCAGTGAAGGTATTGCGGAATTGTTCGCGCGACTGTCAAAAACCTCGCCTAGGGTCACATTCAAACGGGTTTTCGAAGATGGCGATTTTGCCTTTGCGCATATCGAGTACGATTTCAGAAGTCTGCGCGCAGCGTTCGAGGTGTTTAGGTTCGAAGATGGAAAAGCCGTAGAGCATTGGGACAACATTCAGCCTTTGCGTGGTCCAAACCTCTCGGGGCGTGGAATGCAGGATGGCCACACTGAAATAGCGGATTTGGAGAAGACCGAAGAAAACCGGTCAACCAGCCGTGTGTTTGTCACGGAGGTCCTTATCGAGCGTCGGTTCGATAGGTTGGCAGAATTTGTGGCTGAAGACCTGAAACAGCACAATCCGGAAATGGCTGACGGCATCTCGGCACTCAAGAGCGTGTTGGAAGGTCGAAGCGCAAGCAATCTGGTGTTTGCTTACGAAACGTCGCACAGGGTTTTAGCCGAGGGCAATTTCGTTCTGTGTGTGTGCGAAGGCCAGAGAAATGGGGTGCATTCAAGCTTTTATGATTTGTATCGGTGGGACGATGATCTAATTGTTGAGCACTGGAGCACGATCGAAGAGATCCCGCCGCGCGAAGAATGGAAAAACGATAACGGAAAGTTCTGACGCCACGTGGTCGGAGTTTGGGCGGTTTTTTGATCCGCTTTAGGTGCAATTTACCCCTTGGAAACCCCCTTTTTCTGCCCTAATAAGACCTGCGGAACAAAGCGTGCGATTCGTCGTGCGCTTTGTTTTGTTTCGTCCAAGACGGTGGGTGGGTCCATTCGGCCCCTTAATTCCCTGCCTGAGACGGGTAAGACCAAAGAATTCTGGGGGTCCCACCCTCGGGCGCATTTTGGCCAATCCCGTAACAACGGACCTGAACGCCGGAGCGAAAGCTGCGGCAAATATGAGCCGGGGTGAGATATCGCCCCAAACTTGGAGAGAACTGTGGATAGAGCCCAGAAAGAGAAAGTGGTCGAGGAACTCGGCCAAATCTTCGAAAGCTCTGGCGTCGTAGTGGTATCCCACTACGCCGGTCTGACAGTTGCCGAGATGCAGGACCTTCGCGCACGTGCTCGTGACGCGGGAGGTGCCGTGCGTGTTGCCAAGAACAGGCTCGCCAAAATCGCCCTTGAGGGTAAGCCGTGTGAAAGCATGGCCGACCTGCTGACAGGGATGACCGTTCTGACCTATTCCGAAGACCCCGTGGCAGCAGCCAAGGTGGCCGAGGACTTCGCCAAGGATAACAAGAGTTTTGAGATTCTTGGTGGTGCAATGGGTGAGAACGCTCTGGACCGCAAAGGTGTCGAAACAGTTTCGAAAATGCCGTCTCGCGAGGAGCTTATTGCTTCGATCGTGGGCTGCATTGGCGCACCTGCTTCGAACATCGCCGGCGCGATTGGCGCACCTGCAAGCAACATCGCAAGCATCCTTTCCACCATCGAAGAGAAGGCGGAAGCTGCGTAAGCGGTTGGCACTGAATGATCTGCGTGGGGCAGATGCCCTGACGTTGGAACACACACTGTAAACGGAAAGAGCTGATAAAATGGCTGATCTGAAAGCACTCGCAGAAAGCATCGTGGGTCTGACCCTGCTGGAAGCACAAGAACTTAAAACCATCCTCAAAGACGAATATGGCATCGAGCCCGCAGCAGGCGGCGCAGTTGTCATGGCAGCCGGTGGCGACGCCGGTGGCGCAGCTGAGGAAGAAAAAACCGAATTCGACGTCGTTCTGAAGAACGCTGGCGCTTCGAAAATCAACGTGATCAAAGAAGTTCGCGGCATCACCGGTCTTGGCCTGAAAGAAGCCAAAGAGCTGGTCGAAGCTGGCGGCAAGATCAAAGAAGGCGTGTCGAAAGACGAAGCCGAAGAAGTCAAAGGCAAGCTGGAAGCAGCTGGCGCCGAAGTCGAGCTGGCCTAAGCCATTCGACAGGCGCATCACTGATGCGCCGCAAGATTTGGCTGGATCCGGGGAAATCCGGGTCCAGCCGAACCTGTCTCAGAAAGGGCCTCAGAACTTGGGGTGTTTTCTAAGACGCGGTTCGCGGATCGGGAGGCTGCCATTCGGGACGGTGGCCACGAATTGATCCGGACGTGTCCTCTCTAATGTGCAAGGCGCCGGGGCCCGACGGTGTCTTTGCCCGCTGAGAACATCGAAAGGTGACATCTGACATGGCTCAATCGTTCCTTGGCCAGAAACGTCTTCGGAAATACTATGGCAAAATCCGCGAAGTGCTGGAAATGCCGAACCTCATTGAGGTGCAGAAATCTTCTTATGATCTTTTCCTGCGCTCCGGCGATGCAGAGCAGCCCGCAGACGGCGAAGGCATCAAAGGCGTGTTCCAATCGGTTTTCCCGATCAAGGATTTCAACGAAACCTCCGTTCTGGAGTTTGTGAAATACGATCTGGAAAAACCCAAATACGATGTCGAAGAATGCATGCAGCGCGACATGACCTACAGCGCGCCGCTGAAGGTTACCCTGCGCCTGATCGTGTTCGATGTCGATGAGGATACCGGTGCTAAATCGGTGAAAGACATCAAGGAACAGGATGTCTTCATGGGCGATATGCCTTTGATGACGCCGAACGGCACATTTGTCGTGAACGGGACCGAGCGTGTGATCGTATCCCAGATGCACCGTTCGCCCGGTGTGTTCTTTGACCACGACAAGGGCAAGACCCATTCCTCGGGCAAGCTGCTGTTTGCCTGCCGCATCATCCCGTATCGCGGCAGCTGGCTGGACTTTGAGTTCGACGCCAAGGACATCGTGTTCGCCCGGATCGACCGCCGCCGCAAACTGCCTGTGACAACCCTGCTTTATGCGCTGGGTCTGGATCAGGAAGCGATCATGGACGCGTATTACAACACAGTGTCCTACAAGCTGGACAAGAAGAAGGGCTGGGTCACACCGTTCTTCCCCGAGCGCGTGCGCGGCACCCGTCCGACCTATGATCTGATCGACGCCAAGTCCGGTGAAGTGATTGCTGAAGCGGGCAAGAAAGTCACGCCTCGCGCGGTCAAGAAACTGATCGACGAAGGCACCGTTACCGATCTTCTGGTTCCGTTTGATCACATCGTCGGCAAATTTGTCGCCAAGGACATCATCAACGAAGAAAACGGCGCGATCTATGTCGAGGCCGGTGATGAACTGACGCTGGAATATGACAAAGACGGTGACCTGATCGGCGGCACTGTGAAAGAGCTGATCGACGCAGGCATCACCGACATCCCGGTTCTGGACATCGACAACGTCAATGTCGGTCCCTACATGCGCAACACCATGGCTCAGGACAAGAACGTGAACCGTGAAAGCGCGCTGATGGACATCTACCGCGTCATGCGCCCAGGCGAGCCGCCCACCGTCGAGGCAGCGTCGGCCCTGTTCGACACGCTGTTCTTCGACAGCGAGCGCTATGATCTGTCGGCTGTTGGCCGCGTGAAGATGAACATGCGTCTGGCACTTGATGCGCCGGATACCCTGCGTACCCTGCGCCGCGAAGACATCGTTGCCTGCATCAAGGCGCTGGTGGAACTGCGTGACGGCAAAGGTGACATCGACGATATCGACCACCTAGGCAACCGTCGTGTGCGTTCAGTCGGCGAACTGATGGAAAACCAGTACCGTGTTGGTCTGCTGCGCATGGAGCGCGCGATCAAAGAGCGTATGTCGTCGGTCGAGATCGACACCGTCATGCCGCAGGACCTGATCAACGCGAAACCTGCCGCTGCCGCCGTCCGCGAATTCTTCGGCAGCTCGCAGCTGTCGCAGTTCATGGACCAGACCAACCCGTTGTCGGAAGTCACCCACAAACGCCGTCTCTCGGCGCTTGGCCCCGGTGGTCTGACACGTGAGCGCGCGGGCTTTGAGGTGCGCGACGTTCACCCGACCCACTATGGCCGGATGTGCCCGATTGAAACACCGGAAGGCCCGAATATCGGTCTGATCAACTCGCTGGCCACCTTCGCCCGTGTGAACAAATATGGCTTCATCGAAACACCGTACCGTGTCGTCAAAGACGCAGAGGTGACTGATGAGGTCCACTACATGTCCGCGACCGAGGAAATGCGTCACACCGTGGCGCAGGCGAACGCGACGCTGGATGAAAACGGCAAGTTCATCAATGATCTGGTGTCGACCCGTCAGGCCGGTGACTACACCCTCGCCCCGCGCGAGAATGTGGACCTGATCGACGTATCGCCGAAACAGCTGGTTTCGGTCGCTGCATCGCTGATCCCGTTCCTTGAGAATGACGACGCCAACCGCGCTCTGATGGGCTCGAACATGCAACGTCAGGCGGTTCCGCTGCTGCGGGCCGAGGCGCCGCTGGTCGGCACCGGTATCGAGGAAAAGGTTGCGATCGACTCGGGCGCTGCGATCCAGGCGAAACGCGCCGGTATCATCGACCAGGTCGATGCCCAGCGTATCGTTATCCGCGCTACCGAGGATCTGGAACTTGGCGACGCTGGTGTGGACATCTATCGCCTGCGGAAATTCCAGCGTTCGAACCAGAACACCTGCATCAACCAGCGCCCGCTGGTGAAAGTGGGCGACACCGTCCAGAAAGGCGAGGTGATCGCCGACGGTCCGTCAACCGACATGGGTGAACTGGCTCTGGGTAAGAACGTGATTGTCGCGTTCATGCCGTGGAACGGGTACAACTACGAAGACTCGATCCTGATTTCGGAACGTATCGCGCGTGATGACGTCTTTACCTCGGTCCATATCGAGGAATTCGAAGTCGCCGCCCGTGACACCAAGCTGGGTCCGGAAGAGATCACCCGCGACATCCCGAACGTCGGTGAAGAAGCGCTGCGCAACCTCGACGAGGCCGGCATCGTTTACATCGGTGCGGATGTTGAGCCGGGCGATATTCTGGTCGGCAAGATCACTCCGAAGGGCGAAAGCCCGATGACCCCGGAAGAAAAGCTGCTGCGCGCCATCTTTGGTGAAAAAGCATCAGATGTGCGCGATACTTCGCTGCGCGTGAAGCCGGGCGATTACGGGACTGTCGTGGAAGTCCGTGTCTTCAACCGTCACGGCGTCGAGAAAGACGAGCGTGCGCTGCAGATCGAGCGTGAGGAAGTCGAACGTCTGGCCCGTGACCGGGATGACGAACTGGCGATCCTTGACCGCAACATCTATGCGCGTCTGCAAGGCCTGATCCTGGGTAAGACCGCTGTCAAAGGCCCGAAAGGCGTCAAGGCAGGATCGGTGATCACCGAGGAACTGCTTGACATGCTGACCCGTGGTCAGTGGTGGCAGCTGGCACTGGAAGACGAGAAGGACGCCCAGATCGTAGAGGCTCTGAATGAGCAATACGAAGTGCTCAAGCGCGCTCTGGATGCCCGTTTCGAAGACAAGGTCGAGAAAGTCCGTCGTGGTGACGACCTGCCGCCGGGTGTGATGAAGATGGTCAAAGTCTTCATCGCCGTGAAGCGTAAGCTGCAGCCGGGCGACAAGATGGCCGGTCGTCACGGGAACAAAGGTGTGATCTCCAAAGTTGTTCCAATGGAAGACATGCCGTTCCTGGCCGATGGTACTCCGGTTGACTTTTGTCTGAACCCGCTGGGTGTGCCTTCGCGTATGAACGTTGGTCAGATCCTTGAAACCCACATGGGTTGGGCCGCACGCGGTCTGGGTCTGAACATCGACGAAGCTCTGGGTGAATACCGCCGTTCCGGCGACCTGACCCCGGTGCGCGAAGCGATGAAACTGGCCTATGGCGAAGATGTCTACGAAGAAGGCATCACTGGCATGGACGAGGAAACGCTTGTCGAAGCAGCGGGCAATGTAACCCGTGGTGTTCCGATCGCAACCCCGGTCTTTGACGGTGCCAAAGAGGCTGACGTCAATGACGCGCTGGTGCGTGCCGGATTCTCGCAGAGCGGTCAGTCGATCCTGTTCGACGGTCGTACCGGTGAGCAATTCGCACGTCCGGTGACCGTGGGCATCAAGTACCTGCTGAAACTGCACCACCTTGTGGACGACAAAATCCACGCGCGTTCGACCGGGCCGTACAGCCTGGTTACCCAGCAGCCGCTGGGCGGTAAGGCGCAGTTCGGTGGTCAGCGCTTTGGTGAGATGGAGGTCTGGGCTCTGGAAGCTTACGGCGCCGCCTACACCCTGCAGGAGATGCTCACCGTGAAATCGGATGACGTCGCCGGCCGGACCAAGGTCTATGAGTCGATCGTCAAGGGCGAGGATAACTTTGAAGCGGGCGTACCGGAATCGTTCAACGTTCTGGTGAAAGAAGTCCGTGGTCTCGGCCTGAATATGGAACTCCTGGATGCGGAGGAAGAGTAGGGGCGGCAACGCCCCACACTCATCCCATCCCAATTTGTAAGGACGCAAAATGAACCAGGAAATCACCAACAACCCGTTTAACCCGCTGACGCCCCCGAAGGTCTTTGACGAGATCAAGGTCTCGTTGGCGTCGCCCGAGCGGATCCTGTCTTGGTCCTATGGCGAGATCAAGAAACCCGAAACCATCAACTACCGAACGTTCAAGCCTGAACGTGACGGTCTGTTCTGCGCGCGTATCTTTGGCCCAATCAAAGATTATGAATGTCTGTGCGGCAAATATAAGCGGATGAAGTATCGCGGCGTTGTCTGCGAGAAATGTGGTGTGGAAGTCACCCTGCAGAAAGTCCGCCGCGAGCGTATGGGCCATATCGAACTGGCAGCACCCGTAGCACATATCTGGTTCCTGAAGTCGCTGCCGTCCCGCATCGGTCTGATGCTGGACATGACGCTGCGCGATCTGGAACGCGTTCTGTACTTTGAAAACTACGTCGTCATCGAGCCCGGTCTGACCGACTTGTCTTACGGCCAGATGCTGACCGAAGAAGAGTTCATGGACGCTCAGGATGCCTATGGCATGGACGCGTTCACCGCGAACATTGGTGCCGAAGCCATCCGTGAGATGCTGGCCCAGATCGATCTGGAAGCCGAAGCCGAGCAGCTGCGCGCTGATTTGGCCGAAGCGACTGGCGAGCTGAAGCCCAAGAAGATCATCAAGCGTCTGAAGGTTGTCGAAAGCTTCCTCGAGTCGGGCAACCGCCCCGAGTGGATGGTGATGACCGTGATCCCGGTCATTCCGCCGGAACTGCGACCGCTGGTTCCGCTGGATGGTGGCCGTTTCGCGACCTCGGATCTGAACGATCTGTATCGCCGCGTCATCAACCGGAACAACCGTCTGAAGCGTCTGATCGAACTGCGCGCACCTGACATCATCGTCCGCAACGAAAAGCGGATGCTGCAGGAATCCGTTGACGCTCTGTTCGACAACGGCCGTCGTGGCCGCGTGATCACCGGCGCCAACAAGCGCCCGCTGAAATCGCTGTCGGACATGCTGAAAGGCAAGCAGGGCCGCTTCCGTCAGAACCTTCTGGGGAAACGCGTCGACTTCTCGGGCCGTTCGGTCATTGTGACCGGCCCGGAACTCAAGCTGCACCAGTGTGGTCTGCCCAAGAAGATGGCGCTCGAGCTGTTCAAGCCGTTCATCTACTCGCGTCTTGAAGCCAAAGGTCTGTCTTCGACCGTCAAACAGGCGAAGAAACTGGTCGAGAAAGAGCGTCCCGAAGTATGGGATATCCTCGATGAGGTGATCCGCGAACACCCTGTCATGCTGAACCGTGCGCCGACGCTGCACCGTCTTGGCATTCAGGCGTTCGAGCCGGTTCTGATCGAAGGCAAGGCGATCCAGCTGCACCCGCTGGTCTGTTCGGCCTTTAACGCCGACTTCGACGGTGACCAGATGGCCGTACACGTCCCGCTGAGCCTTGAGGCGCAGCTGGAAGCGCGTGTTCTGATGATGTCGACGAACAACGTTCTGTCGCCCGCAAACGGTGCGCCGATCATCGTTCCGTCACAGGATATGATCCTGGGTCTGTACTATGTGACCCTGGAACGCGAAGGCATGCCGGGCGAAGGCAAGGTCTTTGGCTCGATCGACGAAGTCCAGCACGCGCTGGACGCGGGCGAGGTGCACTTGCACTCGAAAATCACCGCTCGAATCAAGCAGATCGACGACGAAGGCAATGAAATTCAGAAGCGTTATGAAACCACTCCGGGCCGTCTGCGTCTGGGTGCTCTGCTGCCGATGAACAACAAGGCACCTTTCGAGCTGGTCAACCGTCTGCTGCGGAAAAAAGAAGTGCAGCAGGTGATCGACACCGTCTACCGCTATTGCGGTCAGAAAGAGTCGGTTATCTTCTGTGACCAGATCATGTCGATGGGCTTCAAAGAAGCGTTCAAGGCGGGCATTTCGTTTGGTAAGGACGACATGGTCATCCCGAACGGCAAGTGGAGCATCGTCGACGAAACGCGCAGCCAGGTGAAAGACTTTGAACAGCAGTACATGGATGGTCTGATTACTCAGGGCGAAAAGTACAACAAAGTGGTCGATGCCTGGTCGAAGTGTAACGACCGCGTGACTGAGGCAATGATGAGCACGATCTCGGACGTTGCCAAGGCCGAAGACGGGTCGGACATGGAGCCGAACTCGGTCTACATGATGGCTCACTCCGGTGCGCGTGGCTCGGTTACTCAGATGAAACAGCTGGGCGGTATGCGCGGCCTGATGGCCAAGCCGAACGGCGACATCATCGAGACGCCGATCATCTCGAACTTTAAAGAAGGTCTGACCGTTCTCGAGTACTTCAACTCGACTCACGGTGCCCGTAAGGGTCTGTCGGATACCGCTCTGAAGACGGCGAACTCGGGTTACCTGACCCGTCGTCTGGTGGATGTCGCTCAGGACTGCATCGTTCGTGAGATCGACTGCGGCACCGAGCGTGCGATCACTGCCGAAGCTGCGGTGAATGACGGTGAGGTTGTCGCCTCGCTTGCCGAACGTGTTCTGGGCCGTGTCTCTGCCGACGACGTTTTGCGTCCGGGTACGGATGAGGTTCTGGTCGCTGCAGGTCAGTTGATCGACGAACGTATGGCCGACATGATCGACGAGGCCGGTGTTGCTTCGATGCGTATCCGGTCGCCACTGACCTGTGAGTCCGAGGAAGGCGTCTGTGCGACATGCTACGGTCGCGACCTTGCACGCGGTACCATGGTGAACACAGGTGAGGCTGTCGGCATCATCGCAGCCCAGTCCATCGGTGAACCCGGTACGCAGCTGACGATGCGGACCTTCCACATTGGTGGTGTTGCGCAAGGTGGCCAGCAGTCGTTCCAGGAAGCCAGCCAAGACGGTGTCGTTTCGTTCGAGAACCCGCAGATCCTGGCCAATGCCGCAGGCGAAAGCCTGGTCATGGGCCGGAACATGAAGCTGGTGATCAAAGACGAACATGGCGAAGAGCGTGCCAGCCACAAGCTGACCTACGGCTCGAAGCTGTTCGTGAAGGATGGCACCAAGGTAGCCCGTGGTGACAAGCTGTTCGAATGGGATCCCTACACCCTGCCGATCATCGCCGAGAAAGCGGGTACCGCGAAATATGTCGATCTGGTTTCGGGCCTTGCTGTCCGCGACGAGACCGATGAAGCAACCGGTATGACCCAGAAGATCGTGATCGACTGGCGCGCGGCCCCGAAAGGCAGCGAGCTGAAGCCTGAGATCATTCTGGTTGGCGAAGATGGCGAGCCGGTCCGCAACGATGCGGGCAACCCGGTTCACTATCCGATGTCGGTGGACGCGATCCTGTCGATCGAAGATGGTCAGCAGATCGAAGCAGGTGACGTTGTTGCGCGTATCCCGCGTGAAGGTGCCAAGACCAAGGACATCACCGGTGGTCTGCCGCGTGTGGCTGAACTGTTCGAAGCCCGTCGCCCGAAAGATCACGCGATCATCGCCGAGGCCGATGGTTACGTGCGCTTTGGCCGTGACTACAAGAACAAGCGCCGCATCAGTATCGAGCCGGCAGACGAGTCGATGGAAACGATCGAGTATATGGTACCCAAGGGTAAACATATCCCGGTCGCGGAGGGCGACTTCATCCAGAAGGGTGAATACCTGATGGACGGCAACCCGGCCCCGCATGACATCCTGTCTATCATGGGTGTCGAAGCGCTGGCGGATTACATGATCGACGAGGTGCAGGACGTGTATCGTCTGCAGGGCGTGAAGATCAACGACAAGCACATCGAAGTCATTGTGCGTCAGATGCTGCAGAAGTGGGAGATCCTGGATTCAGGCGACACCACCCTGCTGAAAGGCGAGCATGTCGACAAGCAGGAGTTTGATGCGGCCAACGAGAAGACACTCTCGCGTGGTGGCCGTCCGGCTCAGGGCGAACCGATCCTCTTGGGGATCACCAAAGCCTCGCTGCAGACACGTTCGTTCATCTCGGCGGCGTCGTTCCAGGAAACCACCCGCGTGCTGACCGAAGCGTCAGTGCAGGGCAAGAAAGACAAGCTGGTTGGCCTGAAAGAGAACGTCATCGTGGGCCGTCTGATCCCTGCCGGTACTGGTGGTGCAACTCAGGCCGTTCGTCACATCGCGCAGTCGCGTGACAACGTAGTCATCGAAGCACGACGGGAAGAGGCCGAGGCCGCCGCTGCCCTGGCCGCTCCGATCATGGATGATGATATGGTCGGGGATGAACTGGACGTTCTGATCGAAACACCGGAAAGCCGCGAGTAAGCAGCGCCATTCAGAACTAAAAAGGCCCCGCGAAATCGCGGGGCCTTTTTTTCTTGCCGTACCAAAGTACGGAAATGTGAACCGAAGTGTCAGAACACGTCTATTGACCCAATTGCGCCATGCTTGTGGTTCTGCAATCAGTGGATTAGCGCTGTAATGTGTTTTCAGATAGTTTTGAGCTGACCCATGGACATCAAAAACAATTCCTTCGAGGACCGGGTGGCGCGGATCAAACAGCGCTCGGAAGAAAACACAAGCAAGTCACCTTCACCTGGTACCGAAAGTGTCTGGCAGCGCCTGAGTTATCCCGCGGCGTTTCTGGGGGCTTTTTTGCTGGGTATTCTTGCGGTCTTCCTGTCTCGCTTCATTCAATATCAATCGGTTGGTATTCCGGTGCCCGGTCAGGTTGGTACGCAGGACTTCGTCAGCCTCGGCCTCGCAGGAGGGGCCTGTATTATGGTGATGCTTTTTCTGAAAGGTAAACTACGAGAGTTTGCCGGGGCGCTGACGGTTGGCGCGTTGGTGACGACATTTACTTTTCACAACCTTGTGTGGCAATACCCGGTGTTTTTCGAACGTGCATACGGAGAGGACTGGGTGGATTTTGTCAAAGACACGACAGAGCCTTCCAGCCTGAACCTGTTTGGGACCATCCTCCCATTCGGTTGATGATCACGCTGTCGCATGGTGCGATATTGACATCCGGCTCAAGTCCTTGGCCAATGCGGGGCGATCAATAGCCCCGGAGCTTGAAACAGCATGACTCCAAACACAAAAGGCGCCTTGCTGATGATGGGCAGCATGGCTGCATTTACCCTGAACGACACGCTGGTGAAGGTTACCTTGCAGGATCTGCCTTTGTTTCAGTTGGTGGCCCTGCGCGGGTTCTTGGCGGTTTTTCTGATCTATGTACTTGCCCGGTCTTTGGGCACGTTGCATCTGAATTTTTCGCGCCATGACAAGTGGCTGGTTGCACTGCGCTGCCTTGCAGAGCTGGCCGCGACTTTCTTTTTCCTGACGTCGCTGAAGAACATGCCCCTTGCCAATGTTACGGCCATTCTTCAGGCATTGCCTCTTACGGTAACCTTGGGTGCGGCTTTGGTTTTTTCCGAACAGGTTGGTTGGCGACGCTCACTGGCTATCGCCGTGGGTTTCGTCGGAATGCTTCTGATCGTAAGACCCGGGCCAGAGGGATTCAGTGTGTATTCCATCTATGCGCTGGTTGCAGTGGCTTCGATTACAGTTCGGGACCTTGTCACGCGACGTATGTCAGCCGACGTGCCATCGATGCTGGTTACGTTGGCCACTTCGGTTTCCATTGCAGGGGCCGCAGCAATAGCCTCGGTTTTCGAAGGATGGGTTCCGGTTTCGGCAACAGCGGGTTCCCTGGTCGCGGCGGCGGCCGTGTTTGTTTTGCTCGGCTATTTGTTCAGCGTCATGGTCATGCGTCAGGGGGATGTCGGATTTATTGCGCCGTTCAGATATTCCAGCCTGATCTGGGCGCTCGGGTTGGGTTGGGTCGTGTTTGACGAATGGCCCGACAATCTGACGATGCTGGGTGCCGCCCTGATCGTGGGTGCCGGGTTGTTTACGTTGTTCCGGGCACGTGCGCGTCAGGGCTTGGCGTGACTCCGTCTGACCATGTCCTGATCAATGGCGAAACGGGTTTGAAACTCGAGCTCCTGCTGCCGGGTAAGAGGTGTAAGCCCGAGATCGATCTTTCTGGTTCGTGGCGAGTCATTGAACCGGTTCAATCCCCGTACCCACATCGGAGTATCCGGTCGCGTCACAACGGGCATCGCTCGGTTGATCCTGTTATGGGCAAAATTCATGATCGATTTCTGCTGCCCACCCCGCACGTACATTCCAAGACCGGCTGTTATCAACGGGCGGTGTACGCGAGCGGCTTGTATACCCTCAGCAGTGGCACGGGCCAGATAACCGCAATTGAAATCAATAGCGACCATAGCGCGCTTTTCAAACAAGCCGACGCAGTCCCTGACACAACCTCGGAGCCGTTCGACAAAATCCACGGCCACTGTATCATCGTCGTCGTGACGAAACTGAAGGCAGGGTTGATCGGGATTGTTCCGCGCCGAATTCAGGACATCCTGCATGACTTTCCTGTGCCGCCCCGGAGGTTTCGCGACTATGCGCACCTGCTTAAAACCCCCTGTCAGATCGTTGAGGCGGTCATATGCCAATTTGGGCAAGCACTCGCCGACCACGATTATCAACTGGAAATCGTCGTCAGACTGTTTTTTGAAACCGGGCAGGGCGACCGTCTCAAACAGGCGAAACCGCTCTTCCAACCTGTCGTGCTGGTACAGAAATCGCCGTCTGTCTTCGACACTCTCGTGCGTTGTCTGAAAACCGCCAATTGCGGGATAGGAAAACCTGCAAAGACCGATAACCTGCATTTTCTCAGCGCGCTGCATATTTGACGTCGAACGCGTCCGGGTCGATCAAGAACCGCGCCCGCAGGTCTTCTGCCTGCTGTGGCGTGAAAGATGATAACTCACAGGTATCTTTGCGCGCGTGGTCCGAGTCGTTGTACGCGTGAAGCATCCTTACCCACATGGGCGTGTCCGGATAGCTGACCACAGGCATGAACCGGGCCAGCCTGTTGTGCAACCGGTCAAAGATTGTCCGCCTGCTGCTGGCCTGAACATACATACCCAGGCCAACACCCAGCAACGACCGATAGACCCGAGCGGCCTGAAACCCTCGAGCCTCGCGCCGGGCGATGAAACCTTGATTGAAATCTATGCCGACAGACTCGCTCTGCTGCATCAGTCCCTCATTCTCATGAACAGCGGCGCGGAGGCATTCTATAAAATCAACGGAAACGGCGTCATCGTCGTCATGTCGAAATTGCACGCAAGGCTGATGCTGATTCGTTCGCGCGGTGTTCAGTACCTCACGCATAATCTGCTTATGATCTCCAGGTTCCTTTTCAATGACACGGATCTGTTTGATCCCGGCGGTCAGATCGCGCAGCCGGTCCGCATAGATCTGAGGGAGGCAAGTCCCCGTTAACACCAACAGCTCAAACGCCTCATCTGTCTGGGTGCGAAAGCTGGGCAGAGTGATGGTCTCAAACAGGTGAAAGCGCTCTTCCAGCCGGTCAGGGGCATATAGAAACTGCCGCTGCTCTTCGATTGTATCCCGATTCAGTCGAAGGCCGCCCGTTGCGGGATAGGAAAATCGGCAAAGGCCAATCACTTGCATCTGTAATCCATCAGCAGGTATTCCACACGACTATGCCCGTGCTACGGTTCAGCCGCAACAGGGACGGTGGCGCGTTATAAGGCAATCCGATACACCCGACACAACGCGAGCGCGGGGGCGTTGGTGTACAGCTGTTGACACTCGGGACGACTCCCCCTATACGCGCGTCATCTCGGTGCCGGGGGCCGCCCCGTAGCCGATTCCAGTAATGAACTGGTCAAGGCCTGGACAATTTTGCAGTTCGCGCCCTCTGAGAAACAACCGCGACGTTCACCTCGGAATGGGAACGCTCGTGGGTTTTGCGCTTGTGGACGCATAAGTGCAGCGAATTTAGCCGCACGCGACGCGCGTGCATGTCATGTGTGTTGCAAAACGGGGAAAGAACCGGAATGCCAACTATTCAACAGCTGATCCGCAAACCGCGGCAGCCGAAAGTAAAACGCTCGAAGTCCATGCACCTGGAGCAGTGCCCGCAAAAACGCGGTGTCTGCACACGTGTCTATACCACAACGCCCAAGAAGCCGAACTCGGCGATGCGTAAGGTTGCCAAGGTGCGCCTGACCAACGGATTCGAGGTCATCTCGTACATCCCCGGTGAAAGCCACAACTTGCAGGAACACTCGGTTGTTCTGATCCGTGGCGGTCGTGTGAAAGACCTTCCCGGTGTGCGTTACCACATCCTGCGCGGTGTTCTGGATACTCAGGGCGTCAAAGATCGTAAGCAACGTCGTTCGAAATACGGCGCGAAGCGTCCCAAGTAAGAAGGAGAGGCTGATATGTCACGTCGTCACGCCGCCGAAAAACGCGAAGTCCTGCCTGACGCCAAATTTGGCGATAAGGTTCTGACAAAATTCATGAACAACCTGATGATCGACGGCAAGAAGTCGGTCGCAGAGCGCATCGTTTACAACGCGTTTGACCGCGTTGAGAACAAGGTGAAGCGCGCTCCTGTCGAAGTGTTCCACGAAGCGCTCGACAACATCAAACCGTCGGTCGAGGTTCGCTCGCGCCGGGTTGGTGGTGCAACCTACCAGGTTCCGGTCGAAGTGCGCCCCGAGCGCCGCGAAGCACTGGCCATCCGCTGGCTGATCACCGCTGCGCGCGGCCGCAACGAAAACACCATGGAAGAACGCCTCGCCGGTGAACTGCTGGACGCCGTACAGTCCCGCGGTACTGCCGTTAAGAAGCGCGAAGACACCCACAAGATGGCCGAGGCGAACAAAGCCTTCAGCCATTACCGCTGGTAATTCTAGAGGCTTATCCAAATGGCACGCGAATATCCGCTCGAACTATACCGTAACTTCGGTATCATGGCGCACATCGATGCAGGCAAGACGACCTGCTCGGAACGTATCCTGTATTATACTGGTAAATCCCACAACATCGGTGAGGTGCACGATGGTGCAGCCACCATGGACTGGATGGAGCAGGAACAGGAACGCGGCATCACTATCACATCGGCTGCGACCACCACCTTTTGGGAACGCACCGAAGACGGTGAAACTGCTGACTCGCCCAAGCACCGCCTGAACATCATTGACACCCCCGGCCACGTTGACTTCACCATCGAAGTTGAACGCTCGCTGGCGGTTCTCGACGGCGCTGTCTGCGTTCTGGACGCAAACGCCGGTGTTGAGCCCCAGACCGAAACCGTGTGGCGTCAGGCTGACCGCTACAAGGTTCCGCGTATGGTGTTCGTCAACAAGATGGACAAGATCGGCGCAGACTTCTTCAACTGCGTTGCAATGATCGAAGACCGTACTGGCGCACGTGCTGTTCCGGTTGGTATTCCGATCGGCGCAGAGACCGAGCTGGAAGGCCTGATCGACTTGGTCACCATGGAAGAATGGCTGTGGCAGGGCGAAGACCTGGGCGCAAGCTGGGTCAAAGCACCGATCCGTGACAGCCTGAAAGACATGGCTGACGAATGGCGCGGTAAGATGATCGAAGCGGCCGTCGAAATGGACGACGACGCGATGATGGAATACCTGGAAGGCAATGAGCCCGACGTTCCGACCCTGCGCGCCCTGCTGCGTAAAGGTACTCTGGAAATCGCGTTCGTTCCGGTTCTGGGTGGTTCGGCGTTCAAGAACAAAGGCGTTCAGCCGCTGCTCAACGCTGTGATCGACTATTTGCCCAGCCCGCTGGACGTTGTCGACTACATGGGTTTCAAACCCGGCGACGAGGAAGAAGTTCGTGACATTCCGCGCCGCGCGGATGACGACATGGCGTTCTCGGGCCTGGCGTTCAAAATCATGAACGACCCCTTCGTTGGCTCGCTGACCTTCACCCGGATCTACTCGGGCACCATGAACAAAGGTGACTCGATCCTGAACTCGACCAAAGGTAAGAAAGAGCGCATCGGTCGTATGATGATGATGCACTCGAACAACCGTGAAGAGATCGAAGAAGCGTTTGCAGGCGACATCATCGCGCTGGCGGGTCTGAAAGACACCACCACCGGTGACACCCTGTGTGACGCCAAGGATCCGGTGGTTCTGGAAACCATGACCTTCCCCGATCCGGTGATCGAGATCGCGGTCGAGCCCAAGACCAAGGGCGACCAGGAAAAGATGTCACAGGGTCTGGCCCGTCTGGCCGCAGAAGACCCGTCCTTCCGTGTGGAAACCGACCTGGAATCAGGTCAGACCATCATGAAGGGCATGGGCGAGCTTCATCTGGACATCCTGGTTGACCGTCTGAAGCGCGAGTTCAAGGTCGAGGCCAACATCGGTGCGCCGCAGGTGGCCTATCGTGAAACCATCTCGATGCCGGTCGAGCACACCTACACCCACAAGAAACAGTCGGGTGGTTCGGGTCAGTTCGCCGAGGTCAAGCTTGAGATCACTCCGACCGAGCCGGGCGAAGGCTACTCCTTCGAGTCCCGCATCGTTGGCGGTGCCGTTCCGAAGGAATACATTCCAGGTGTCGAAAAAGGCATCCAGTCGGTTATGGACAGCGGCCCTCTGGCTGGCTTCCCCGTGATCGACTTCAAGGTTGCCCTGCTGGACGGTAAGTTCCACGACGTTGACTCGAGCGTTCTGGCGTTCGAAATCGCGGGTCGCATGTGTATGCGTGAAGGCATGCGCAAAGCCGGCGCGAAATTGCTGGAACCAATCATGAAGGTCGAAGTGATCACCCCGGAAGAATACACCGGTGGTATCATCGGCGACCTGACCTCGCGTCGTGGCCAGGTGTCTGGTCAGGAGCCGCGCGGCAACGCAATCGCAATCGACGCATTCGTTCCGCTGGCGAACATGTTCGGCTACATCAACACCCTGCGTTCGATGTCGTCGGGCCGTGCCCAGTTTACCATGCAGTTCGACCATTACGATCCGGTTCCGCAGAACATCTCGGACGAGATCCAGGCGAAATACGCATAAGCGAAGATTTGAGGGAGCTCGGTTCACGGGCTCTCTTCATTACCGAAAAAGGAGGCCATCATGGCAAAGGAAAA
Organism: Ruegeria sp. YTSC106; assembly: GCF_059609765.1. NCBI lineage: Bacteria > Pseudomonadati > Pseudomonadota > Alphaproteobacteria > Rhodobacterales > Roseobacteraceae > Ruegeria > Ruegeria sp. YTSC106. The sequence goes on along the minus strand of NZ_JBXWMI010000021.1, from coordinate 63 downwards.
GTTTGAGCGTAATAAGCCGCACGTCAACATCGGCACGATTGGCCACGTTGACCACGGCAAGAC
>NZ_JBXWMI010000020.1:0-79324 GCF_059609765.1 Ruegeria sp. YTSC106 | reverse complement strand
GGGCCTGCGCTTCGCCATCCGCGAAGGCGGCCGCACGGTCGGCGCCGGCGTTGTGTCGAAGATCGTAGAGTAAGGCGCGCGTGTCGCGCCTGGTTACGGCAGACGATTTTCCACAGGAAAATCTGCCGGGAGCAACTCGGTGAGGATTAAGAAAGGGCGTCCCGCGGGGCGCCCTTTTTGTTTGAATTTCTGGTGAGTTAAGTTCAAGTGTGGGTTTCACCCTAAACGCAGGCTAGGTGACTGTTCTATGACTTGGTCATTTGTTTTTTTTGAGGAAGCCATTTCTTGGGTTAAGGCTCATCGTCTATGGTCAGTTGTCGCGGCCCTGGGGATTGCAGGTATTTCGATTTTTTTGAAGACCTTGGTTTCCAAGGCTGCGGATGACTTTTACGAAGTGCGAAAGCTGGGGCGTCAGGAAAGACGACACCAAAATCTGAATGGCGTGAAAGAAAAAGACCCTGCGAGTGAAAACAAAACGTCGGAACTGTCTTCATCGGAGTTGCTCAAGTTCTACTCCGAGGAGCGTCCGATTGTAATTTCTATTTCTGATAAAGAGTGGTCTTTCCCGGCAAGAATTGAGATCATGCCCAAAGGCGACGGCCGAGTTGGTCACCAGAATCTGGAGTTTTCGTATCGCGATCATTTGTTCGAACTTGACCCGCCGTTGGAAAGCGCCACCCAACCCTATTACCGCAAGCTTTTGGAACAGAAAGATCAACTCGGGTTGTTCAACGGCCACCCTTTTCGGTTGGCGTCAATTGAGACGAACGGCCGCAAAACTAAAATTCAAGTAGAGCGGTGTAGGTATTTCGACAGCCTGAGAACCAATTTTGCGATGGACCAAGTCCTTCCAGATCACGGAATCTCGCTCCGTGAATACATTCATGGAAAGACACGTCAATTTGAATCCTTTTCGTCTTCGCGGCTTCCCAATCATATGGGGCTGGTTGTTATCATTGAAACTCTGGATGGTCAGTTGTTGACTCAAAAGCGCAGCAGGCGTGTAGCGGTTCGGGCAGGAACTTTGTCTTCATCGGTCAGTGGCACCTTTGAAAAAAGCGACCTTGAGTATCCAGGCAAAGACATACCATTGGAGGATGCACTTCGTGCGGTGTGTCGCGAAATGCACGCAGAGATGGGCGGGCGATTTGGAAGCCGTGAACAAGAACTCGTGTTCTTGGGGTTGGTGCGTGAATTCCGGCGCGGAGGTTTTCCGGATTTTTATTTTTATTGGAGATCCGACAAGGCATTGGAGCAACTCAAACTGGACGCTCAGGACGCAGAGGAGCGCGGAGAGATTGATGAGTTCGTTGGCCTCCCTTTCAATACAGATGCGTTTTTGCACGACAAGGAAAAGGAGCGTTCTGCGTTTGAGAAGCGAGTCAACAACATCCTCAGCCGTACCGAGACCAAAGCCAATCTCACCCTACGTTTGGGGGTTGCGCTGACCTATCAGCATTTTGTCGAGAGAGCATAGCTGCTTTGGATTTCCCCCTTGCCAAACCCCGCCAACCCCTGTAGATCGCGCGAGTTCTCTACAAGAACATCGAGGCGGGGTGATTCCCGCCTTTTGGGTTCGATGAGGGTTGGCGATGCGCGCTTGTCCTCCTCTCAACCTCAACGCCTGAAAAAAGGCTGTTATTATGCAAAGCCAAAACATCCGTATTCGGCTGAAGGCATTTGACTATCGCGTTCTGGATGCCAGCACGCAAGAGATCGTCAACACTGCCAAGCGGACCGGCGCGAACGTGCGCGGCCCGATCCCGCTGCCGAACAAGATCGAGAAGTTCACGGTTCTCCGTGGCCCTCACGTTGACAAGAAATCCCGCGACCAGTTCGAGATCCGCACGCACAAGCGTCTGCTCGACATCGTTGATCCGACCCCCCAGACCGTTGACGCGCTGATGAAGCTCGACCTCGCCGCTGGTGTGGACGTCGAGATCAAGCTGCAGTCGTAAGATCGGAGGGTATAGATTATGCGCTCTGGTATTATCGCAAAAAAAGTTGGCATGACCCGCCTGTTCATGGAAGACGGCAAGCAGATTCCTGTGACCGTTCTTCACCTGGACGGCCTGCAGGTCGTTGCACAGCGTACCGCTGACAAAGACGGTTACACCGCCGTTCAGCTGGGCGCAGGTGCTGCCAAGGCAAAACGCACTTCGAAGGCCATGCGCGGTCACTATGCCGCTGCAAAGGTCGAGCCCAAGCGTAAGCTGGCCGAGTTCCGCGTCTCCGAAGATGGCCTGATCGAAGTGGGTGCCGAGATTTCGGCAGAACACTTCCTGGAAGGTCAGAAAGTTGACGTTTCGGGTACTTCGATCGGTAAAGGCTTTGCCGGTGCAATGAAGCGCCACAACTTCGGTGGTCTTCGCGCCTCGCACGGTGTTTCGATCAGCCACCGTTCGCACGGTTCGACCGGTCAGTGTCAGGACCCGGGCAAGGTTTTCAAAGGCAAGAAGATGGCCGGTCACATGGGTGCTGCCCGTGTAACCACCCAGAACCTGGAAGTCGTCAAAACTGACGCCGACCGTGGTCTGGTCTTCATCAAAGGCGCCGTTCCCGGACCGAAATCGGGCTGGGTTACCGTCAAGGACGCCGTCAAGAAGAAAGCACCGGAAGGCCTGCCTTTCCCGGCTGCTGTGAAATCGGCTGCAACCGAAGCACCTGCGGAAGAAGCACCCGCGGAAGGTGGTGAAGCATGAAACTTGATGTAATCAATCTGGACGGCGGCAAAGCCGGCAACATCGAGCTGGATGCAGACCTGTTCGGCCTGGAGCCGCGCGCGGACATCCTGCACCGTGTGGTCCGTTGGCAGCGCAACAACGCGCAGGCCGGCACCCACAAGGTGAAGACCCGCTCGGAAACCAGCTACTCGACCAAGAAGATCTATCGCCAGAAGGGCACCGGTGGCGCACGCCATGGTGACCGTAATGCGCCGATCTTCCGTGGTGGTGGTATCTACAAAGGCCCCGTCGTGCGTTCGCACGGTCATGACCTGCCGAAGAAGTTCCGCAAGCTTGGCCTGCGCCACGCTCTATCGGCAAAAGCCAAAGCCGGTGAACTGGTTGTGATCGAAAACGCCGAAGCCGAAGGCAAGACTGCCGCTCTGGCCAAACAGGTTGCAAACCTGGGCTGGAAACGCGCTCTGGTCATCGACGGCGCGACTGTGAACGAAGGGTTCCTGAAAGCGTCCAAGAACATCGAGGGTCTGGATATCCTGCCTTCGATGGGCGCAAACGTCTATGACATCCTCAAGCGTGACACTCTGGTGCTCACCAAAGCGGCTGTCGAAGCACTGGAGGCTCGACTGAAATGAGCGCGAAGGCAGAACACTACGACGTGATCCGCAAGCCGATCATCACCGAAAAGTCGACCATGGCGTCCGAAAACGGCGCGGTTGTCTTTGAAGTGGCGATCGACAGCAACAAGCCGCAGATCAAAGAGGCCGTTGAGGCGCTGTTTGGTGTGAAGGTCAAGGCGGTGAACACAACCGTGACCAAAGGCAAGGTCAAGCGGTTCCGTGGCCAGCTGGGCCGTCGGAAAGACGTCAAGAAAGCATATGTGACCCTGGAAGAGGGTAACACCATCGACGTAAGCACCGGTCTCTGATCCGGCGCTTGCTGCGACTATTCACGGCCTCGGCGGTTCAACCCGCCGGGGCCGATTTCGTTTCAGGTACTGGAACCGGGTTGAACGCTGCCCAGGACGATTCAGGTGGGCTGCGGCTGGACGGTTTGAAATGGGAAGGATCTGAACCGCCGGTGAGAGGCCGCAGGAGGGCCGCAGGTCGTTGGATCAAACCTTCCTCAGGTGACAGTAATATTCTACGTCGTGTGGCGCGTTTAAGGACGCTCGCGCTTGTCCTAAGGATCGTGGCAACAAAACTGATTGGCGTAGCCCAGGTTTCTGCCGAGATTATTTCTTGGTAGTGTTTCCCGGTGCTGCTGGGCCGCGTGGCAGCTTCAATCGAACCATTACGTTGATTTTAGCGCCGTAGGGCGACGCAATAGTTGCAGCCGCGGAAAAGGGGGCATGACGCGCATGTTTTTGCCCTCAGGACGCCCCTGAGAGCTCTTCACACCGGGTGGGAGTCTATTTCAGAAAGCAGAAAAGGCGCCGTATGGCGCCTTTGAGTTGGTTTGCAGGTATTTGCGGTTACGAGCAGTATACGTGCTTGTGTGCAATATCCGCGATGTCGCAACGGCGAATGCCGATGTCATCCAGTTCGCGGTTGCCCAGGTGCTGCAACTCGGAATAGGTGCGCTGATACTCAGCCGCACGTGCACGCGCCGTTTTGATCCGTTCGATCATGTCCTTGATCCGGGTGCCGAAGTTGGAGCCGGTATGGGTCAGTGTTGCTGTTGTCATTTCTGTGTTCCTTTCTCAAATCAGGGCGAATTCCCCGACGTTTCCTTGTGTGTTCCTTGTTTGGACAAGGTTGAGATAGGTGTGTTTGGTAACGCTAACAACGGAACTTTTGGTCTAGCCGATATGCATCTATTGAATGGCTGTACATTTCGCTGGCCCATTGCAATCAAATGCTGCTTTCACTTCTTGCCCGCATTTTTTTGCGGGCAGTCATCGCCCGGCCGTCACGAATGCTGAGCCCCATCAGCGTCAGATTGGTTGCGCCAGCAATCAGTTCGACGATCTGTACAGTATAGAAGCTGGTGTCAAAGGAGCCAGCGTTTGCCTTTGCGCTGAGGTAGATGGCGGCCGGAACCAGGATGAGCAACCCGTTCATCGCTATGATCGGCATCCGCTTCTTCTTGGCAAGCGCTGGCGCATCTTTGCGGCGGCGCCCAAGGGACATACCGGACGCGCCGACAATTATCATAGCAGGCACCAGAACAAAGAGACCGCTGACGATCATGGACTTTACAGCGGCGACGGTCGCATGGGTTGCAAACAACTCGCTGTACAAGGTGGAAGTCCAGAACACGAGGATTGTAAGAAATCCGATGACTCCGGCGATGGGGTGAATTGCTCTTAACATGGGGCTGCTCCGGTTTTTATTTCAGGCGACGCAGTGGTTTTCGACTGCGAGTTTTCGAAGAAGATGTGGCCGGGCTACTGCGCTTGATGGATAGTCCGCAATCCGACGTTGGAACTCAGGATGGGTGAACGCGTCGCGAAAGCTTTTGACGTCCTGCCAGATCGCGTAATTCACAAAGGTTGAACTGCCCGCGATGCCCTGATGGAGCTGGGTGGAGATGTATCCTGGCTGGGACTTCATGAAATCTGCATCATGTGACCATGCCTCAAGCAGCGCTTTTTCGTCTTCCGCGTCCACCGTGAACAGGTTGATCAGCACCACCGGACCTTCTTCACTCTGCATCTGATCTGCCAAGGTGACGATTGTGTCCAATTCTTCGATATGAGCCATTTCTATTCCTCTTGCTTCAGTCACATAGCAAGCTATATAATATTGCATAGCTTGCTATTCAAGTATAAATCTCGAACATGGACTTCGAAAAAGAGAACTCGGCCGGATATCTGGTCAATCACATGGCGCGATTGTTTGCTAAAGAGCTGCAGCAGCGCATTGCGCCTTTGGGCATCGTTGTTGGACAGTTCCCAGTCTTGCTGGAGCTTTGGCTCAAAGACGGGGTCACCCAAAAGGATCTGCTGGCCAAAATTGACGTCGAACAGGCGACTTTGGCCAACACGCTCAACCGAATGGAGCGCGACGGCCTGATTAAAAGAACAAAGAGTCCCGCTGACGCCAGGGCGCAATTGATCTGGTTGACCGAGAAGGCCACCGCACTTCGAAACCGCGCCTATGAGGCCGCCCAGACCGTGAATGCTGATGCGCTACAGATATTGAACGAAGCTGAGCGCACGCAATTCATGAATTCCATGCGATTGGTAATCAACAGCATGCGTTCGGTTTGAGCGAACCCAAAGCAGCCCGAAAACTGAAAAGCGAATCTTTACATCCCCGGTTTTGTATAGGGAGTTCCATTTCCGTATTGGGTACACTTAGCCATACAAGACTGCTGTCTCACCCTGCATGTTGCCGAAAATACCTATTTTCGTATTTGGCCGACGTAGCGCTCTTTTTTCTCGTTTACTAAAACCAGCTTGCCGTCGTTTACAACATAAAGGTCAAAACGCGGTTTTTGGTATCCGATACAGCGCATTCCGTTATCGTAGAATTTGTAGGTATTTGCTTTCCAAGTTTGTCCCTTACTTTTGTAGGAATAGGACCCATCGGCGAAATATGTTTCAGTGTCTTTGCCAGCGTATACGACTTTGTGCCCCCCAAGGTTCTTTTGCAGCCAAGCCGCATTCACCTTTTGGTCCCCGTCTGAGAAATTGCTTTTTGCTAGTTTTGGAGCCTTGCTAGGGCACGCTGCATGTGCAGTGACACCAATAACTGTCACGCAAATGGCGGTAAGGAATAGTCTCATCTTTTCTCACTCTTTAAACAAAATAGATCAAAACGATACTTAAATTGTACTTAAAGGCAAGAAAAAGCGCCCCTAACCGGCGTCAGAGGCGCTTCCAAAGTTCTTGAAGAAGGCGCGCTTAGCCGCGCTCTTCGATGATCTCAACCAGATGCGGGATCTTGTTGACCATGCCGCGGACCGAAGGAGTGTCTTCCAGCTCGCGGGTTTTGTGCATCTTGTTCAGGCCCAGACCGATCAAGGTCGCGCGCTGTTCTGCGGGGCGGCGGATCGGCGAGCCGATCTGCTTGACGACGATGGTTTTTGCCATGGGTCGCTCTCCTTATGCTTCTGCTTCAGCAGCAGCTGGTGCTTCGTCCCGCTTGGGCAGGATGTCAGCAACCTTTTTGCCACGACGCTGTGCAACCGAACGCGGGCTCTGCTCTTTGGTCAGGCCGTTGATGGTGGCGCGGATCATGTTATACGGGTTCTGCGAGCCCAGCGACTTGGACACAACGTCCTTGACGCCCAGCATTTCGAACACGGCACGCATCGGGCCACCGGCGATGATACCGGTACCTTCAGGTGCGCTGCGCATAACCACTTTACCGGCGCCGTGACGGCCTTCGATATCGTGGTGCAGGGTCCGACCTTCGCGCAGTTGTACGCGGATCATCTGACGCTTGGCTTGCTCGGTCGCTTTGCGGATGGCTTCAGGTACTTCTTTCGCTTTACCTTTGCCAAAGCCGACGCGGCCTTTCTGATCGCCGACAACCACCAGAGCGGCGAAGCCAAAGCGCTTACCACCTTTTACGGTTTTCGACACGCGGTTGATCGCAACCAGACGATCTGCAAATTCCGGTGTTTCTTCACGGTCGCGGCCACGGCCCCGACGGTTTTCACGTTCTGCCATTTGGCATCCCTTTTCTCATATGGCGCTCTCGGCACCGTTTGTTCAATCCAAGTGGGCCCCGGCATTGCCAAGGCCCCCGGATCATCGGGGCGGATCGAAACCCGCCCGCAAGTCTTAGATCTTCAGACCACCTTCACGCGCTGCGTCGGCGACTGCCTTCACTTTGCCGTGGAACAGGAAGCCACCACGATCGAAATAGGCCTCTTCGACACCTGCCTTCTTGGCACGCTCTGCGATGGCCGCGCCCACTTTGGTGGCCGCTTCGACGTTGTTCTTGCCAACAACACCCAGATCCTTTTCCAGGGTCGAGGCCGAGGCAAGGGTCACGCCACGTACGTCGTCGATCAGCTGAACAGAGATGTTCTTGTTCGAACGGTGTACGGACAGGCGCGGACGACCCGCGTTGACCTTGCGAAGTTTGTTCCGAACGCGCAGGCGGCGCTTCAGAAACAGGGTTCTTTTGCTGTTTGCCATTGTTTGCGTCCTTACTTCTTCTTGCCTTCCTTGCGGAAGATGAACTCGCCCTTATAGCGGATGCCCTTGCCTTTGTAAGGCTCGGGGCGGCGCCACTCGCGGATTTTGGCCGCAGTTTCGCCCACCAGCTGCTGGTCGATACCTTCCACAACGATCTCGGTCTGCTTCGGCGCGGTGATGGTGACACCTTCCGGAGCTGTGAAATCAACATCGTGGCTGTAGCCCAGGTTCAGCTTCAGGGTGTTGCCCTGCATCTGAGCCCGGTAACCAACACCCTGGATCTCCAGCTCTTTCTTGAAGCCGTTGGTTACGCCTTCAACAAGATTGGCAACCATAGTGCGGCTCATGCCCCACTGCTGGCGCGCGCGCTTGGACATCCCACGAGGGTTGATCTGCACAACGTTGTCTTCGACCGAAAGCGATACATCATCAGTCGCGGTGAAGCTGCGGGTGCCTTTCGGACCTTTGACTTCGATGGTCTGACCCGACACAGAGGCGGAAACGCCGCTGGGCAGCTCGACCGGTTTTTTACCAATACGAGACATTGCAGACCTCCTTAGAAGACGGTGCAGAGCACTTCGCCGCCAACATTGTTGGAGCGAGCGTTTGCGTCCGACATCACACCTTTCGGAGTGCTGACAATCGACACACCCAGACCCTGACGGACCTGCGGGATGTCATTGACGCCCATGTATACGCGGCGACCGGGCTTCGAGACCCGCTTCAGTTCGCGAATGACAGGGGTGCCTTCGTAGTATTTCAGGCTGATTTCGATGGCCGGATGACCGTTTTCACCGGTCGTCGCTTCGTAGCCACGGATATAACCTTCGTCCGCCAGCACGTCCAGAACCCAACCACGCAGCTTGGAAGCTGGGGTGGAAACGGTGGACTTGCCGCGCATTTGCGCGTTGCGGATACGGGTGAGCATATCGCCGATAGGATCGTTCATATCTATGTCTCCCTTACCAGCTCGATTTCACCATGCCGGGGATCTGACCAGCAGAACCCAGCTCGCGCAGCGCGATACGGCTGACCTTCAGCTTACGGTAGTAAGCGTGAGGACGACCGGTCAGCTGACAACGGTTGTGCAGACGAGTGGCCGAGCTGTTGCGCGGCAGTTTCGCCAGTTTCAGACGCGCTTTGAAGCGCTCTTCCATCGGCTTGCTCTCGTCATTCGCGATTTCTTTCAGCTCGGCACGCTTTGCGGCATATTTGGCCACCAGGCGTTCGCGCTTCTTCTCGCGTTCGATCATTGCTTTTTTAGCCATGTCTCAATCCTCCCGGCGCTTACGCGTTGAACGGCATGTTGAAAGCTTTCAACAATGCCTTTGCTTCAGCGTCGGTTTTCGCTGTGGTGGCAATTACAATATCCAGGCCCCAGACCTCGTCGACCTTGTCGAAGTCGATTTCCGGGAACACGATGTGCTCTTTCATGCCCATGGCAAAGTTGCCCTGACCATCGAAAGAAGGTTTAACACCGCGGAAGTCACGAACGCGCGGCAGCGCGATGGTGATCAGACGATCCAGGAATTCGTACATCCGGTCACCGCGGAGGGTCACTTTCGTGCCCAGCGGCATGTCTTCACGGACGCGGAATCCCGCGATCGACTTCTTCGCCTTGGTTGCAACGGCCTTTTGACCGGCAATCGCAGTCAGATCCTCGACAGCAGCTTTCGCTTTCTTCGAGTCTTTGACGGCCTCAGCACCACAACCGATGTTCAGAACGATTTTTTCCAGCTTGGGCAGCTGCATATCGTTCTTGTATCCGAACTCTTCTTTCAGAGCGGCACGGATGGTTTCGGCGTACTGAGCTTTCAGACGCGGGGTGTAGGTTGCGTTATCAAGCATCGATCACGTCCCCTGTGGTCTTGGCGAAGCGGACCTTCTTGTCACCTTCCATGCGGAAGCCAACACGGGTTGCTTTGCCGTTCTTGTCCAGCAGTGCCAGGTTCGACAGCTCGATCGGGTTTGCCTGAGGAAGGCGACCACCTTGCGAGTTCTGCGACTGACGGGTGTGGCGGATGGCGATGTTGATGCCATCAACAACAGCTTTACCGGCTTTCGGGTCAACCGAGGAAATGGTTCCCTCTTTGCCCTTGTCCTTGCCGGCCAGCACGACGACCTTGTCGCCTTTGCGGAGTTTAGCAGCCATGATTACAGCACCTCCGGAGCCAGCGAGATGATTTTCATGAAGTTCTTGCCGCGCAGTTCACGGACAACGGGGCCAAAGATACGGGTACCGATCGGCTCATTGTTGTTGTTCAGGATGACGGCGGCGTTGCGATCGAAACGGATCGCGGTGCCGTCTTCACGACGGACTTCCTTGGCGGTGCGTACGACGACGGCCTTGCGGACGTCACCTTTCTTTACGCGGCCGCGTGGGATGGCTTCCTTCACCGAGACGACAATGACGTCGCCGACGGAGGCGTATTTACGCTTGGAACCACCCAGGACCTTGATGCACTGAACTCGGCGTGCGCCGGAGTTGTCAGCGACATCCAGATTGGTCTGCATCTGGATCATGTGGTTTCTCCCGACCTGTGGGGGCTGGTCTGGTTAGATCCCCCAGGGTTTCGACAAATGGAAAAATCCTGAAAGCTTACGCTTCCAGAACTTCCCAACGTTTCGTCTTCGATTTCGGCGCGCATTCGATGATGCGTACGGTGTCACCGACCTTGAAGGCGTTCTTTTCGTCATGAGCCCGGTACTTCTTGGACTTACGGACGGTTTTGTGCAGCAGCGGGTGCTTGAAACGGCGTTCAACCGAAACAGTCACGGTCTGCTCGTTGGCGTCGCTGGTTACGATTCCGGACAGGATACGCTTGGGCATAGGATTACTCCTCCGATGCCGCAGCAGCGGCCTTTTCGTTCAGAATGGTTTTGACGCGGGCAGCATTGCGGCGGGCCGCTTTGATACCAGCAGTGTTTTCCAGCTGACCGGTTGCCTGTTGAAAGCGCAGGTTAAAGCTTTCTTTCTTCAGGTTGGCCAGTTCCTCGCGGAGCTGGTCCGGGGTCTTGTCACGCAGTTCTTGGGCGTTCATCGCCTTTTTCCTTTGCTCAAAACACCAGAAGGCCCCTTACAGGGTCACCTTTGACCTGGTGGATGAATGATAGACATACGAATCCCCCGACTCGGCCGGGGGAACGCAAGATGCCGCTCTATAGTGGAGTCGCTGGCGGGGGGCAAGGGAAAGATGCTATCTTTTTTACTTTGTAGAATTAGGTGCACTAGGCGGTTGTGAAATTAAAATACCGTCTTCAGAACTTTGTCGGTTCCAGACACCAAGTCATCGATCTCATCCTCACTCGGCTCTTTGCCCTTCGCATGGTCACACAAGTTTCGAATATCGGCCAAATGTTGAATGAAACGCCACTGAGAGACAGACAAAACATCTTTGTCTTTCAGAGCCTGATTCAAATCATTGATACCCGGATTCTTCTTCCGAATTACAATCTTATGCACATCGCAGACCTGCTTAAGGTGTTTTTCGATCACTACACCGCATATCGCCCCCGCAGCCCTCAAAAAAACCCATCTTAGCGAGAGCATTTGCACTTTCCACTTCAGAGTCAAAGAGATCTGCCTGAAGGATCCCAGTCATATTCATCAAAGAGCTTTCCAAAGTGTCCCTTGCCGCCTTAACAATGTTCAGCTGCTGCTGGAATTCGGGTATCGCAGCGCTCCTGTCAGCAACAACCGTTTTTTCGCAACCTTGGGTAATACGAAGGCCTTGGAGATAGTCCCGGATCATATAGTTTTGAAAAGTAATATCTTTTCGCGCGCGTGGATACTCGAAATAGGATTCAAAATCCGCCAATCGATCTGGAAGCACTTGACGAACAACGGCGTGGGCTTCGGAATACCAAGATTGGTATTCTTGCTTAAAACTTGGCAGGTCCTCTAGGTGCTCTTCTGCTTTGTCTTCCCCGAGTTTCTGGGTAACTTGCTCTACAAGCTCGCTACCGTAGAGTTCTTATATCATCGCTTCTTCGAGCTTATTTCCCCGGCTAACTAGTTTCTGTATGTCATCTTGGAATTTTTTCGTTTTTTCAGTCATCAAATCTCTCAACAAAAATACCTGTTACACGGCTAATATTACTCCGCTAGCCAGTGTTACCTAGCTTGTTACTCCTAATTATTTTCAAAATCACCGAAATCTGCTCTTCCTCGGCCATGTTCTTGGGTACCTCGTAGGGCAGCCAACGACTAACCCAGTACATCCAATCCCTTATAAAACGCAAAACGCGGCCTCGTTTGCACGAGACCGCGTCTGCAACTGTCTAAGTCTGAGTGACTTATGCCAGGGCGATGTTCACAGCCGACTCGCGACCGTCACGGCCAGGCTCGATGTCGAATGTTACTTTCTGGTCATCCGCCAGGCCGGTCAGACCCGAGCGCTCAACAGCAGAGATGTGTACAAACACGTCTTTGCCACCGGTCTCCGGTGCGATGAAGCCAAAACCTTTAGTTGTGTTGAACCATTTTACGGTGCCATTGGCCATATCCGTAGTCTCCTAATAAATTGCTGTCCGCGGAATTGCGACAGCGCGGCGTAGTCGGTCTGGATCGAGAGACTGAACGCCGAATAACGGGAGACAGTGGTCGAAATAGAAAAACGTATGCGTGGTCCACATGGGCCATGTTGGCGCATATTGCAAGGTCTATCGGTAACTTCTTGTGAATCGTGACCGGAATGGGCACCGTCCGTTCGTCTCGCAATCGCTTCACTGGGGTGACCCGTGTGTCATGAACCGGGCTCACTCCCACTTGTAGTTGAAGCTGACGCTGATCCGCTCATCCTCGGCCATGTTCATCGGCACCTCGTGGCGCAGCCAGCTTTCCCAGAGCAGGACGTCTCCGACGTGTGGTTTCATATAAATGAAGGGTTGCAGGTCACGCCGCCCGTCTTTGAGCCGTGTCGGTGCGGCCATCATGCGGCCTGAACGCGGATCTTCCAGTTTCAGCGCACTGGCCCCTTCGGGCATTGCCACGTAGGTCGTACCCGAAATGACGCTGTGCGGGTGCAGGTGGCTGGAATGCATCCCGCCCTCGGGCAGGATGTTGATCCACAGGTCCTCCAGCTTAAGCTCTCCTTCGCCTAAGTCGAACTCCAGGTCTTTGGCAAAGGCAGCCACATGTTGTTCCAGTACTTTGACGAGATCGGCGAATATCGGAAACCGCCACGGCAAGTCGGTCAGCGACGCATAGCTGGTATAGCCGGGATAGCCATTCTGTTCGCACCAATTCTGTCCGGCCTCGTCATCCTCGGCGATGACAAGGCACGAGTTTTCCAACTCTTCCGCATCGATCTTCGGATCGAATTCGGACAAGGAGGCGCGGTATAGGCGGGTGACGAAAAGCGATTCAATCTGTGGCATGGGCTCTCTCTTAGACCAGTGATGTGCGGAAGGCGATGGGGGATTTGCGAGGCTCTGCCTCGCGCTCCGGGATATTTTGGGCCAGATGAAGAACGGACCCGCGCTTTGTCTGTTTCAAGGCGCCACGGGGGAGGTGCGGCTTATTTCGATTGTGGGTAGGTCCTTCAAAGAAAAACCCCCGCCGGTTTCCCGACGAGGGTCAATCTTGTCACGACTGGGGTCGAAACCCCAAGCGCTTACCAGTCTTCGCGAACCACGACGCGGGTCTTGATCGGCAGCTTCATCGCGGCCAGGCGCAGGGCCTCACGGGCGATGTCGTCATTGACGCCGTCGATCTCGAACATCACGCGCCCGGGCTTGACCTTGCAAACCCAGCGGTCCACCGAACCCTTACCTTTACCCATACGAACTTCGATCGGCTTTGCAGTGACCGGAGTATCGGGGAAGATACGGATCCAGACACGACCCTGACGTTTCATGTGACGGGTCATGGCACGACGTGCAGCTTCGATCTGACGCGCGGTGACGCGCTCGGGCTGCAGAGCTTTCAGACCGTAAGTGCCAAAGTTCAGATCAGAGCCGCCCTTGGCTTCACCCTTGATCCGGCCTTTGTGCATCTTGCGGAATTTAGTACGCTTTGGTTGAAGCATATCTTTCCTCCTTAGCGACGACCGCCACCAGCACCACGAGGTGCAGGGCCGTCCTGGAGTTCCTGTGCTTTACGGTCACGTGCCTGCGGATCGTGCTCCATGATCTCACCTTTGAAGATCCAGACCTTGATCCCGATGATCCCGTAGGGAGTCATCGCTTCGGCATGTGCGTAATCGATGTCGGCACGCAGGGTGTGCAGAGGCACGCGGCCTTCGCGGTACCATTCGGTCCGTGCGATTTCGGCACCGCCCAGACGACCAGCGACGTTCACCCGGATACCCAGGGCGCCCATGCGCATGGCGTTCTGAACCGACCGCTTCATCGCGCGACGGAACGAAACACGACGCTCCAGCTGCTGAGCGATGGACTCGGCAACCAGCTGTGCGTCAAGCTCGGGCTTGCGCACTTCGACGATGTTCAGGTGCAGTTCGCTGTCGGTCATACCAGCAAGCTTCTTGCGCAGAACTTCGATGTCCGCGCCTTTCTTGCCGATGATGACGCCCGGACGTGCGGTGTGGATCGTGACGCGGCACTTCTTGTGCGGACGTTCGATGATCACACGTGCAACACCGGCTTGTTTGCACTCTTTCTGAATGAACTCACGGATCTTGATGTCTTCCAGCAGAAGATCACCGTAATCCTTGGTGTCAGCGTACCAGCGACTGTCCCAGGTGCGGTTGACCTGAAGGCGCATGCCGATCGGATTGACTTTATGTCCCATTAGGCTTGCTCCTCAACTTGACGCACCTTGATGGTGATCTCCGAGAACGGCTTCATGATTTTGCCGAAACGGCCACGGGCACGCGGACGACCACGCTTCATGACCAGGTTCTTGCCAACCCATGCTTCGGCGACGATCAGCTCGTCAACGTCCAGGTTGTGGTTGTTCTCGGCGTTCGCGATTGCGGACTGCAGGCACTTCTTGACGTCCTGCGCGACACGCTTGTTCGAGAAAGTCAGGTCGGTCAGAGCCTTCTCGACTTTCTTGCCGCGGATCATTTGCGCAACCAGGTTCAGTTTCTGCGGGCTGGTGCGAAGCATGCGCGTTTTCGCCATTGCTTCGTTTTCAGCCACGCGGCGGGGGTTCTTTTCCTTGCCCATGACTTACTTCCGCTTCGCTTTTTTGTCAGCGGCGTGACCGTAATAGGTACGAGTCGGCGAGTATTCACCGAACTTCTGACCAATCATGTCTTCCGAGACGTTGACGGGAATGTGCTTCTGGCCGTTGTAAACACCAAAGGTCAGACCCACGAACTGGGGCAGAATGGTGGAACGACGCGACCAGATCTTGATGACTTCGTTGCGGCCCGACTCGCGCGCTGCTTCGGCTTTTTTCAGCACATAAGCATCGACGAAAGGGCCCTTCCAAACAGAGCGAGACATAGATTAACGTCCCTTCTTCTTGGCGTGCCGCGAGCGGATGATCAGCTTCTGGGACGCTTTGTTCTTGTTGCGGGTACGCTTACCCTTGGTGTCCTTACCCCATGGAGTAACCGGTGTACGGCCACCCGAGGTACGACCTTCACCACCACCGTGCGGGTGATCGATCGGGTTCATTGCAACACCACGAACCGACGGGCGCACGCCTTTGTGGCGCATACGACCGGCTTTACCAAGGTTCTGGTTGCTGTTGTCGGGGTTGGACACGGCACCGACGGTGGCCATGCATTCCTGACGGACCATGCGCAACTCGCCCGAGCTCAGACGGATCTGAGCGTAGCCGCCATCGCGACCAACGAACTGAGCGTAAGTACCGGCCGCACGTGCGATCTGACCGCCCTTACCAGGCTTCATCTCGATGTTGTGGACGATGGTACCAATGGGCATGCCCGAGAACGGCATTGCGTTGCCCGGTTTGATGTCGGCCTTGGCGGATGCCACGACTTTGTCACCAACAGCCAGACGTTGCGGAGCCAGGATATACGCCTGCTCGCCGTCTTCGTATTTTACCAGTGCGATGAATGCGGTCCGGTTCGGGTCATATTCGATCCGTTCAACGGTTGCCGCGACATCAAATTTGTTCCGTTTGAAGTCAACGATCCGGTAGAGACGCTTTGCGCCACCGCCGCGGCGGCGTGAAGTGATCCGTCCGGTGTTGTTCCGGCCGCCCGATTTGGTCAAACCCTCAGTGAGAGACTTGACCGGACGTCCTTTCCAAAGCTCCGAACGGTCGATCAGCACCAGCCCGCGCTGGCCCGGCGTCGTCGGCTTGTACGACTTGAGTGCCATGCTTTCTGTCTTCCGTTTAGCAAGTGCGGGGGTTTCCCCGCTATGTGATAGGCCCCCGTAGGTGCCAAGGGTATAGGGCCCCGAAGGTCCCCGGTTCAAAATATCTAAGGCCCCGGAACGAATCCGAGGCCGCAAGATTGGGTGCGTTTAGCAGTGTTGGGGCCGGGTGACAAGTGAGAGTATCAAACTTCTTCTGTAGCCGTGAAAAGCACACCCTGGCCAAACGCGGTGTGGTTTACGGCCTGGTTTCTAAACCCAGTAATGCACGAGCTGTCGCTGGAACTCAGAGAGCGGGAACAGGACCTGACAGAAGAGGTTGAACCCGATTCCTGTGGACTTTGGTGCAGTGAGCCCCGATCAGAAAGCTCGGTGACCGGGCTTATTGGGTCGGGTCGGAAGGTTTCGCGGAAACCGATCTGGCAAAGTGCTGCCCCGGCAATTAGTCCGATGTATTTTATGTTGAGCCGCTGCTTCTTGGCGGTCGCATTCATGAGCCGGCCGGGGAAACACTCTACCGAGTGGCCGTATGCGTCGATCCATCGCGAGATTTTTGCGGGTTGGGTTGATCCAGAGTGGAGTTGCGGTGTCACCGAAGGGAAGTTTGGGGAACCGTAGGGGGGATGATTTCACCCATAATTTGGTTTGGTTAAATTTTGAAGAATAGGGGCGCGATGGGTGCGAGCACCCATCCTACGCTTGCTGCACAGATCTTCTTCAACCCTGTCTTTGTGCAAGAAGAAGCAAATTGCGGAATTTATCAAAGTCTCGTGCGCAATCGATTGCGTCACCCCTCATAGACAAGGCGTGAAACTCCGCTACGGCTCGTCCTTGGCAATTAACAGAACGGCTGGGCGTGAATTCAATGTCAGAATAAGCAGCGAAGTTAAGGTTCCGTTTGATCCATACTTCGTGCGGTGCAATGGCACGTATATATAGCCAGTCATAGAACGCGTTGACTGGTTCGGTCGGGAATTCTCGCCCCAGAAAGCGGAACGCTATGATTGCTCCTCGGCCTAGACGTCTAATCTCCTTCTTCGATTTGAAGGGGTCTATGTCCATTAGGAACTCGTGTTGACCTGACCCAGAAAAAACTTTTGAGCTTTGATAGACGCTCTCCAAGCTTTTCTTTGCGCCGTCAACATCGATCTTTAGGTTGAACGCACTCAGTCGACGACCAACCTCAAGAGGAGACTTTGTGGAAATTTCCAAGATAGGTGAAACGCCTAGGTCGGCGGCTTTTGCATGAAGCGCCGAAATGTTCTTCTGCTTCTGGGAAACTGAAAAGCCACCGTTCCAAGAAATTTCAATGGGCAACTCTTCGATCAATGGACCGTGCCCTGATCTCGGTATGAAGATTGGTCTTGTCGCCAACTAAAACACCCTTGGAATCTTATTTAATGGTATCGATACTGGCACCAGAACTTCATATCGCTCTACAGCTTTCAACCTAGCTTGGATTGAATCATCTTTCCAGTCGGTACGCGTGTAAAGAACTTCAATGTCCATACCATCAAGCGCTTCCTCAAGCGGAAGTATCTCCACACCGGATTTGTTTGCTATATCAAATGCGAACATTACGCCATCTCTGAGAAGTTCATTCGGCTCGATACACAGGTATCTTGGAGTGGAAATGCGCTTTTCAGCTTGAGCCGTGTGGCACATTGGGTGGCTGCGCGTTAGACAAACTGAAATGTACTCGGATATACCTTTGTGTGCGTCGGCATCCCAACTCCAATCATTTCCAGATGGCTTTTGCGGCTTGATTCCCAACCTATTTAACTCAACCTTTGAGAGAAGGCCATGTTGTTTGATTTGCGGAAAGTTCTCTTCGTCTGTGAAGTGATAAATGTAGTTGTGTTGTGTGCTTGACTTTATTGTGTCTACAAGTTTTTGAATGTTCATAATG
Organism: Ruegeria sp. YTSC106; assembly: GCF_059609765.1. NCBI lineage: Bacteria > Pseudomonadati > Pseudomonadota > Alphaproteobacteria > Rhodobacterales > Roseobacteraceae > Ruegeria > Ruegeria sp. YTSC106. The sequence continues at coordinate 61,383 of NZ_JBXWMI010000020.1, read as the reverse complement.
AATTACTCCGATTGGCTGCGGGAATAATTCACGTTTTAAACAAAGAGAAAAGGGCAGGAAAACCTGCCCTTAAAGTTGAATCTGAAATCTATGTACTAGCGCGCAAACTTTTTGTGCTTCAACCGCTTTGGTTCCAGCGCATCCGGTCCGAGACGGCGTTTCTTGTCCTCTTCGTAATCCTCGAAGTTGCCCTCGAACCATTCCACGTGTGCGTCGCCCTCGAACGCCAGAATATGCGTACAAATCCGGTCGAGGAAGAAACGGTCGTGCGAGATAACGACGGCGCAGCCGGCGAAATCGACCAGTGCGTCTTCCAGCGCGCGCAGGGTTTCCACGTCCAAATCGTTGGTGGGTTCGTCGAGCAGCAGGACGTTGCCGCCCTCTTTCAGCAGGCGGGCCATGTGGACGCGATTGCGCTCACCACCCGACAGCAGCGAGACCTTCTTCTGCTGGTCGCCACCCTTGAAGTTGAAGGACGAGCAATAGGCGCGGGAATTGACCTGCGCGTCACCCAGCTGGATGATCTCGGCACCGCCGGTGATCGCCTCCCACACGGTGTCGTTGTCATGGAGGTCATCGCGGGACTGGTCGACATAAGACAGCTCGACCGTGTCGCCCAGCGTGATGGTGCCGCTGTCGGGCTGTTCCTGACCTGTCAGCATCTTGAAGAGCGTCGATTTACCGGCACCGTTGGGGCCGATCACTCCGACGATGCCGCCGGGAGGCAGGGCAAAGTCGAGGTTCTCGATCAGTTGCTTGTCACCCATGTGCTTGGCGAGGCCCTCGACCTCGATCACCTTGCCGCCAAGGCGCTGGCCGTTGGGGATGACGATCTGGGCGCGAGTCAGCTTTTCGCGCTCGGACTGGTCTGCCAACTCGTTATAGGCGTTGATCCGGGCCTTGGATTTGGCCTGACGGGCCTTCTGGCCCTGACGCATCCATTCCAGTTCGCGCTGCAGGGTCTTCTGTTTGGACTTGTCTTCGCGGGCTTCCTGTTCCAGCCGTTTGGCTTTTTGTTCCAGCCATGCGGAATAGTTGCCCTCGTAAGGAATGCCGCGACCGCGGTCGAGCTCGAGGATCCAGCCGGTGATGCTGTCCAGGAAATAGCGGTCGTGGGTGACAATCAGGATGGTGCCCTTGTAGTCGATCAGGTGCTGTTGCAGCCAGGCGATGGTCTCGGCGTCCAGGTGGTTGGTCGGTTCATCAAGCAGCAGCATATCGGGCGCTTCGAGCAGCAGCTTGCAGAGCGCCACGCGGCGTTTCTCGCCGCCCGAGAGGTTGGCGATGTCGGCATCGTCCGGCGGGCAGCGCAGCGCCTCCATCGAGACGTCGATCTGGCTGTCGAGGTCCCACAGGTTCTGGCTGTCGATCTCGTCCTGGAGCTTGGCCATCTCATCGGCGGTTTCGTCCGAATAGTTCATGGCCAGTTCGTTGTACCGGTCGAGGATTGCCTTCTTTTCGGCTACACCCAACATCACGTTTTCGCGGACATTGAGGGTTTCGTCCAGTTTCGGTTCCTGCGGCAGATAGCCGACCTTGGCACCTTCGGCTGCCCAGGCCTCGCCAGTGAAGTCCTTGTCGAGCCCCGCCATGATCTTCATCAGCGTCGATTTACCAGCGCCGTTTACGCCGACGACACCGATTTTTACGCCGGGCAGAAAGCTCAGGTGGATGTTTTCAAAGCACTTCTTGCCACCGGGATAGGTCTTGGAGACACCCTGCATGTGGTAGACATATTGATAGGCGGCCATGTCGCGTCCTCTGGGTCGGGGAAATTTGGTTGAAACGCTGGATATCCGAGCGGGACGGGCTGGGCAAGCTGGTGGTATTGTGAATCTCGTCTTTGGGTCGGACGGCGTAGTCAGGTTGCATTGAAAATGGGGGCGTTGTGTCGGAACTGGCGGATTTGATTGCAGGTTGGGCGCAGCCCGGTTGCGTTACGTGGATCGGGGCGCGACCAGAGCGCCGAGACGAGATTACTGAGCTAGAGGAGGTCGTGATTACTGAGGCGGGTCTGGACAGTGACCGCGCCCGCGCGGGCAAGCGGGCGGTGACTTTGATCCAGCAGGAGCATTTGTCGGCGATTGGCTCTTATCTGGGGCGCGGACCGGTTGCGCCGGGTGTTCTGCGGCGAAACTTGGTGGTGTCGGGGATCAATCTGGCGGCGCTCAAGGGACGTCAGGTGCAAGTAGGAGAGGCCATCCTGCGGGTCACAGTAATATGTGCGCCGTGCAGCCGGATGGAAGAATCGCTTGGTAAAGGCGGCTATTCCGCAGTGCGGGGGCACGGAGGATGGTGCGCGGAAGTCGTGCGACCCGGGCGGGTTCGGCTTGGCGATTTGGCGCAACCTGTTGATTGACAACACCTCGCAGTTCTGAACATCAGCAGGGTATGGAGCGGTACGGCATACCATATGCGCGACCTGGGCAGGTCGTCGGTCTGTTCGGCGGGTCGTTTGATCCACCGCATCAGGGCCATGTACATGTCACTCTTGAGGCGATGAAGGCGTTCGGGCTGGATCGGGTTTGGTGGCTGGTATCGCCGGGCAATCCGTTAAAAGAACGCGGGCCGGCACCCATGGGCAGGCGAATGGCGGCAGCACGAAATGTGATGCAGCATCCGAAAGTTGACGTGACGAATATCGAGGCGCTGACGGGGACACGGGCGACGGCGGATACGCTGGCGGCGTTGCAGAAGCTTTTTCCGCATGTCAGGTTTGTCTGGCTGATGGGCGCGGACAATCTGGCCCAGTTTCATCACTGGAAAGACTGGCGGGTGATCATGGACAGAGTGCCTGTTGGTGTGGTGGCGCGGCCGGGCGACCGGATATCCGCCCGGATGTCTCCGGCGGCGCGGGTCTATGCCAAATACCGAATCGATGGGCAGGCGCGGCATCTTTTGGGACGGGCGCAGGCTCCGGCCTGGTGTTTCGTGAATGTGCCGATGGTCGATGTCAGTTCCACAGAGATACGGACGCGCGGCGAATGGCGCGCGGAAGTGTTGCCGGAATAGCCGCAGTGGGCGCATAATCTCAGGTAGCTGTTGCGCGCATTTGATCTGTGGGATTTTATTTCACCTATGACTGGTCGTTTTTCACGTCGTTTGTTTCTGGGAGGATTGGGGGCGGCTCTGATCCCGGTAGCTGGTCTGGCGCAGGCGCCGCTGGTTTCGCTCAGGCCGCGCGCGCGTGGTGTGCTGTTGAGCGGCACCGAGCGTTTGGTCGCAGCCGCAGGATTGAAAGGCGAAGTTGTGTTCGCCGTTGCGGATGTGGCGACCGGGGCGCCACTGGAGATTTTTGGCGAGGGTGCGGGTTTGCCACCGGCCAGCGTTGGCAAGGCAATGACCGCGCTTTACGCGCTGGACGTTCTGGGGCCTGACCATCGCTTCGAAACCCGTTTGATCGCAGATGGGCCAATTGAAAACGGAATTTTGCATGGCGATCTGATTCTGGCAGGGGGTGGAGACCCGCTGCTGGACACGGATGCGCTGGCTACGATGGCGGCCAACTTGCGCAAGGCCGGAATTACCGAGGTTCGCGGAGCCTTCAAGGTTTATGACGGGGCTTTGCCCTTCGTATTTAGCATTGATCCGGGGCAGCCGGATCATGTGGGGTACAGCCCGGCGATCAGTGGAATATCGTTGAATTTCAATCGGGTTCACTTTGAGTGGAAGCGTGCCGGTAAAGGCTATGATGTGACCATGGACGCCCGCAGCGCGCGTTACGTGCCGGCAGTGGATGTGGCGACCATGCGGGTCGAAAGCCGAAGCCTGCCGATCTATACCTATCAGCCAAACCCACGGCAGGATCGGTGGACCGTGGCCAAGGGCGCGCTGGGCAATGGCGGGGCGCGCTGGTTGCCTGTGCGCAAACCGGCCTTATACGCTGGAGATGTATTCCGCACATTGGCCCGATCCAATGGGATCGTTTTGAATCGGGTGCAGGTGACGCGAGAGTCGCCGAAGGGCGTCGACCTTGTCCTGCATCGCAGCGATCCATTGGACAGTATTTTGCGCGGGATGTTGAAATACTCAACCAACCTGACGGCCGAGATCGTCGGATTGGCCGCGACCAAAGCGCGTGGCGTTGACCCACGGAACCTGGCAGAGTCCGCGGCCGAGATGAACCGTTGGGCGTCTCAGAGTTTTGGCGTGAGCGGAATTGCGATGGTTGATCATTCCGGTCTGGGCGATGCCTCGCGTATGGTGCCGGCGGATCTGGTCGCTGCCCTTGTCGCGGCCCGGAAAATGGGGGCGTTGCGCCCCTTGATGAAGCCTTTTGCCTTAACTGATCGAAATGGGCGGCCGGTCAAGAACCATCCGGTCAAGGTCGATGCCAAGACAGGGACATTGAACTTCGTATCCGGGCTGGGCGGTTTCCTGACAACGGCGGACGGGGTCGATCTGGCCTTTGCAATTTTTACCGCGGACGTGGCCCATCGCGCCAAAATTCCACGTGCACAACGTGAACGCCCAGAAGGCGCGCGCAGCTGGAACCGCAGGTCGCGGAAACTGCAGCGGGCCTTGCTGGAGCGCTGGGGCTCGCTCTACGGAAGCTAGATATCGGGATCAGAGGATCAGACCGTATGGCGCGCGCGTGCCCCGCGTTCGATGGCTGCGGCATGCAATCGGTCGATATTCAGTTCGTACCGGATTTCTTCCAGCAGGCGCAGTTCCGTTTCGGCCAGTGCTCCGTCGGCGGCCGCAACATCGCAAGCCAGCGCATAGGCCGTTTCGTTCAGACGCTCGGGCAGGTTTTCACGGATCAGGCCAAACAGCGCATCCAGCCCGTCTTCCTGTTCGAACAGGTCAAAAACGATTTGTGATACGCGACGGGTCCGATCAATGTCGTATCCGGCAAAGACCGGCAGCATGTTCACGGCAACTTCGATCTTGACCAGCTCGGCGGTTCGGATGTTTTCGTCAGAGGCCGAGACTGCAACCATGATCGCCACAAGGCAATCCTGCGGAGACATCGGGTGGGGCACTTGCTCGGTCATGGGATGGTCCTGATTGGGGTTGTTCGAAGACGCACGATATGAGCGCAGCGGGTCAGGTTCAACACCTTGTTTCATCCACCTAGCGTGATCAGGTGTTCATGACCATCATTCCCGAAATCAAAAGCGCAGCCCCCAACCAGTAGCGCAGCCCAAGTGTTTCGCCGAAGAAGACGTGTGAGGCCAGTGGCACAAGAACGAAACTGAGGGCCATGAAGGGGTAGGCCTGGGACAGTGTCAGATACCGCAGGACGTACACCCACAGCACCGTTGCCGAGCCATAGATGGCAAAGGCTGTCAGAAGGAACGGATCGAATAGCGTCTGGATGAGCCCCGCCAATCCGGTGACTTCGCGCCCATCAATCCGGTTTCCTGCAAGTTTGAACAAGATTTGCCCGGCTGAGATCATAACTGGTGTGCACAGCAAACCAGCCCAGACCAGTGTCGTAGGGGCGGGCGGGGTCATCCTTGTTGCTCCGGTTCTGGTTTTTCCTCGGGGCGGTCTTCACAGTAATAAATGTCGCGCCCCAGATCCTCGCAGATATGGATGTCCGGGCTGGGATGCACGGCACGCAGAAAGCTGTGTGTGTAGGGGAAAAAGTTGAAATGTGGATTGAAGGTGAACCTGCTTTCGCGTTCACGCGGGACGACGATAATGACGCGTTTTCGCGCGACACGACGCAGTTCAGCGATCGCTTGCCGGTAGTCCAGAAGATGCTCAATCACATGGGTGCAGATGACGGTGTCAAAGCTGTTGTCTTCAAACGGCAGCTCTTCGATCCGGGCAGCGACATAGTCGATATTGTCGATGGCATCCGCATCATCGACCACGAAATCCACTCCTGTCAGTTGCGTGATATCCGGTCTGGCGGCTTTTATGCGTTGCAAAAGAACTCCGGTGCCGCAGCCAATATCGCAGATGCTTTGCCCAACGATGTCCTCGGCTATCCGTTTGATACAGGCTTCGGAATTGTCGGTGCCTTGATGCACACGTGGATGATCGCGGTAGAGTTTTTCGTACTCGTTATCCGTCAGGTAGGTTGCGCGTTCGCGGAATTCTGCAAGACGCGTGATGTGTTCGCCCCAAACCCTGCAGGCTAGCCAATGAAAGGCGGCGCTGTCACGCAGGATAGGCGGCAGGATATCTTCGAGTACAAAGCGTATACGGTTGGTGGTTTCGCGTCGCATCCCGTTTCCTCTGGTTCGGGGAAACCCCCGTGTCGCCTTTGTTTAACATTGCCGGGTAAGCGTGCGAAATAAGCAGGTCAAGTTGGCGCGCCGCCCGTGTCTTTTTTGTTTCGCGGGAACAATCGTCCCACCATTGTGGCTTGAGTAAGGCTGGTCAGTGAAAAAGCGGCGCAGATATCACGTACAGAGTGTCTGCGGGCCAAAAAACAGTTTTGCAGCAGGCCCGACGGCGGCTGTTTTTAACTGGGTGTGCCGCGAATTGCGCCACTGCTTTATTGACTCATGCTGCACTGGCACAATAGGAGGGGTCGGTCCGGTTGCATGGGGTGGCCGTGACACTTTCCCCGATGGAGCACATTGAAATGTCTGAACTGCGTGAAACCGCGATGTCGTCCAAGGCCTGGCCTTTTGAAGAGGCGCGCCGGTTGCTCAAACGCTATCAGAAAGGTGCTCCGGAAAAGGGGTATGTGCTGTTCGAAACCGGTTACGGCCCGTCGGGCCTGCCCCACATCGGCACGTTTGGTGAGGTCGCGCGGACCACGATGGTCAAGCGCGCGTTCGAGGCGCTTTCGGATATCCCGACCAAGCTGATCTGTTTTTCGGACGATCTGGACGGGATGCGCAAAGTACCCAGCAATGTGCCAAATCCCGAGGCGCTTGAGGAACATTTGCAGCGCCCGCTGACTTCGGTTCCCGATCCGTTTGGCGAATACCCCAGCTTTGGCGAATACAACAACGCCATGCTGCGTCGGTTCCTTGATACGTTCGGGTTCGACTATGAGTTCTATTCGGCACGCGATTTTTATCGTTCAGGCCAGTTCGACGAGATCCTGAAGCGCGCGGTCGACAAGTACGATGACGTCATGGCCATCATGCTCAAAAGCTTGCGTGAAGAACGCCAGCAGACTTATTCAATCTTCCTGCCGATCCATCCCGAAACCGGTCGGGTTTTGTATGTTCCGATGAAGAAGGTCTGCGCTGAGACCTATACCGTCACCTTCGATGACGAAGATGGCAGAGAATGGACCCTGCCCGTCACTGGCGGCAACGTGAAGCTGCAATGGAAGCCAGATTTCGGGGCGCGCTGGGCGGCGCTTGGCGTTGATTTCGAGATGTACGGCAAGGAACACGCGACTAACGAAAAGATCTATGATGCGATCTGTCGTGCGCTGGGTGGCCGGGCGCCCGAGCATTTCTCGTACGAGCTGTTTCTGGACGAGAATGGCCAGAAGATTTCCAAGTCGTCCGGCAATGGCGTGTCGATTGACGAGTGGCTGACCTATGCACCGACCGAAAGCCTGGCGTATTTCATGTACCAAAAGCCCAAAACGGCCAAGCGGATGCATTTTGATGTTATTCCGAAGGCTTATGATGAATATCATCAACAGTTGCGCGCCTATCCGGGGCAGGACCTGAAAGCTCAGTTGAACAATCCGGTTTGGCATATTCACGGTGGCGACGTTCCTGAATCGACCCTGATCGTACCGTTTGCGATGCTGCTGAACCTGGCGTCGGTCTCTGGCGCGGAAGACAAGGAGGCGCTGTGGGGCTTTATCCGCCGCTATGCGCCGGAAGCAACAGCATTGAGCCATCCCGATCTGGACCAGGCCGCGGGCTTTGCGGTTCGCTACTTCAACGATTTCGTTAAACCAACGCGTAAACATCGTGCACCGACCGACCAGGAGCGTGAGGCGCTCGAAGCGCTGAAAGCCGCGCTTGAGGCTTATGATGGCCCGGCCGAGGATGAGGCGCTGCAATCGGTGGTCTACTCCATCGGGCGTGAGCGGTTCGACCCCATGCGCGGTTGGTTCACGGCGTTGTACGAAGTGCTTCTGGGTGCATCGCAGGGTCCGCGCTTTGGCGGCTTCATCGCTCTGTACGGTGTGCCAGAGACAATCGCCCTGATCGAAAAGGCGCTGGCCGGAGAGCTGGCCTGATTTGACCTGATCCAGTAAGGGGCTACACTTTTTGCAGGAGGTGGCCCCATGCGTCGATTTTTGCTTGCTGTATCCCTGAGTGCCGGGTTGGGGTCAGGCGCATTTGCGCAAAACGCAGAGATCGAAGCAAACATTTCGGCGCAGATACAAGCCTTCAAGGCGGATGATTTTGCCACGGCCTTTACCTTTGCCAGTCCCAGCATTCAGCGCCTTTTTCAATATCCCGACAATTTCGGAGCAATGGTACGCAATGGGTATCCAATGGTCTGGCGTCCTTCTGACGTGCGCTTTCTGGAATTGCGTGAGGTGGCGGGGGCTTTGTGGCAGAAAGTGTTGATCACTGACGGAAATGGGCGCGTGCATATATTGGACTATCAGATGATCCCTCTGGAGGGCGGTTGGAAAATCAACGGGGTCCAATTGTTGGGTAACGCGGATCCTGCGGCCTGAGGCAACACCACCGTCACGGTGAGATGAACCGCGGTTAACTCCCTTTCGGTATCCAGACTGACGCGTTCGGGGCGGACCTGGACACGGGGTTTGGACGCGTCGCCAGATTTGCGCGGCGCGATTGAGAAAGGGTTTTCAATGAACAAGGCAACCACTGACGGCATCGTTTTCATGCCGCCTCAATTCGCGAATGGCCTGACCGTATGGTCTGCGGGGGACGGAACGCCGGGCTCACCCACATATGGTGGATCCGGCACCGGGGTTTTCGTGCCTGCGGATGCCAATTTTGGTGGCTGCCTGGAGATTCTGAAAATCCAAACCACCCAACAGCTTCGATACATGGGCCAGACACCGATTTTGCCCGGGTGCTATTTGCAGATCAAGGCGCGGGTCAAGGCGATCAGCGGACCATTGCCGTCGGTGCGTATTGCGGCCTGGGCCGGGGGTGCGGGCGACGCGCATGTGGCGGGTGTCGTGGAGCAGGGGCCTGCAACACAGTTGTCGGGCTATGGGGCCGTGCATGAAGTAACGGCGATTGTCGGAACAGGCCAGCGCCAGGGCGTGGACATGCCTTGGGGGCTTGCCGCCCTGTATGGCCATTTTGGTCTGGATATTGAGGGCTCGAACGGAGCGCTGGTGCGCATCGACGACCTGGAGATCACGGATGTCACCGGTGTCTTCCTGCGCGAAATGATCAGTGTTGTGGATGTACGGGATTATGGTGCCATCGGCGACGGTGTGACGGACGACTCGGCTGCGTTTGAAGCGGCCGATCAGGCGGCGGGTGGCCGACGGGTTTACGTTCCGCAAGGGACCTATCATCTGGCTGAAAGCACCAGTATGACGTCCGAGATGGACTTTGAAGGCACAGTCACCATGCCGGATGACAAGATGTTGTTGCTGACAAAGGATTTCCATCTGCCTGCTTACATTTCGGCCTTCGGAGACGAAGAATTGGCGTTCAAAAAAGCGTTTCAGGCTCTTTTGAACAATTCGGATCATGACTCACTCGATTTGGGCGGGCGCAAGATTTCCGTCACCGCTCCGATCGACATGGCAGCAGCGGTTCCCAACAAGCAGAGCGGGTTTTCGACCCGTCGTGTGATCCGGAACGGTCAGTTTGACGTCAAAAGCAGTTCAGCGTGGGATACTGAAACGTTCACATCAACTGCGACTTACGATCCTTCGGACAATACGCGTCTGACCAATGTTGCAAATGTCGCCAACATTCCTGTTGGGTCCTACGTTGCGGGCAGCGGCGTCGGGCGTGAGATCTATGTGCGGTCAAAGAATGTCGGGGCTGGTGAAATCACACTGAGCGCGCCTCTTGTGGGGGCGTCGGGGACCCAGTCTTTCACATTCTACTCATTCAAGTACCTGCTGGATTTCAGCGGCTTCAGCAAACTTCGGAAGTTCGGAATGGAGCAGATCGAGTTTCAGTGCAACAGCCGATGTAGCGGAATTCGTCTGGCGGCCGCTGGCAGCACCTTTTCGTTGAAAGACTGTCATGTCAGTCGCCCGAAAGACCGGGGGATGACGTCGACCGGAACGGGGTGCAAGGGCATGCTGATCGACAATTGTCAGTTCCTTTCGGCAGAAGAATCTTTTGATGTAACGGATCGGTATTCCATCGGATTGAACACCAATTCAAACGATGTGAAGCTGCGCCACAACCGCGCGGTGCGTTTGAGGCATTTCGCTGTTCTGGGCGGCGACAACAATATGGTTCTGGGCAACCATGTCTTTCAGGGCGATAGCATCCCGCAAGGTGTGCGTACTGCCGGGCTGATCTTGATCGGCACCTACAATAGTTCCACCATCGCGGAGAATTATGTCGACAACTGTTTCATCGAATGGACGAATGAACGAGACCCGTCGCCGACATACACCAGTGGCTTTTCTTTCAGTGCAATGAGCATTACGGACAATATATTTTATTCCAGTCAAGCGCCGTCCTGGTTCAGTTTCATCGTTATTCGCCCTTATGGGCCCGGACATTTTCTCAATGGCCTTGCGGTGACCGGTAACAAGTTTCGTGCCACGAGCGGTAACATTTTTCGAGCGGAACAGGTGGATACATCCTTCGCCGACTTGAACAAAGACAGGCATACGAACGTGACTTTCCAGAATAATACTTACCATGGCGTAACCAGGAAAACCGCAAACCCATTGAGGGTTCGCCATACGCAAAGCTCGGTGTCCAATCTTTGGCCTGTCTCGGCCAACGGACAGTTGCCTTTCGACGGTAAGGCACGAAGCTGCGATGGGGTTGCGACAATCGGTGTGCTCTCAGGGGTGTTCAACAACCACGTCTTCAGCGCTCCTCATGTTGAGGTCGAACAGGGGGCGACAGGCGACAGTTTTCTGTTGCGTTGGCCAGAGCATGTGAAGGGTACGGCCTCTGTTCTGATGCGCATGGAACGTTAAGAGACCAGATGGCCACCCCGAGCCGGGTGGCCATTTCACTCTGATTTGACCGGTAATGACAGACCCGGTTTGCGAAGCTTGCAGGAAATAGGCGACGTTTGATTTTGATGTGTTAGGCTTGGGCCAGGAAGTGGAGAATCCCGATGCTGAAAATTGCCAAAAACGCCAGTGTTCAAACAGTTATCACGACCTTTGAGATGACACCTGGCACGTGTCAGGACCTTTTGGAGGCCTTGACGGACGCCTATTCCGAGTTCATTTCGAAGCAGCCAGGTTTCGTTTCCGCCGGGCTGCACGTTAATGATGCACAAACCCGGATCGCAAACTATTCGCAATGGGAACGCCGCGAAGATTTCCTTGCTATGCTGCGCACACCTGAAATGCGTGATCGCAACCGCAAGATCAACGAGCTATGCAAAAGCTTTGAGCCGGTCATGTACGATGTCGCTGAAACATTTGGCAGTTCCTGACCTGAATCAAAGCCTGTGCTTCATATCTGTTTCAAAGTGATCCTGCAAAAATGGAGGCTCACACTATGTATCACAACATTCTGGTCCCCATCTCGTTCGATGCTGAAAGAGATACGTCCGGGCCCTTGAAGCTTGCCCAGATCCTGGCCACGCCAGACGCTAAAGTGACATTGTTGCATGTGGTCGAGCATATTCCCAACTATGCGATCTCTTACATGCCGTCCGAATACCTGACAGAAGCACGGAAAGCGATTCAGGCAGAACTGGATGAACTGGCATCTCAACTGCCGAATGCCAAGGGTTTGGTGATTGAAGGACATTCCGGCCGAACCATTCTGGATTGGGCCGAGGCGAATAAACCCGATCTGATCATAATGGCGTCGCACCGGCCGGGGATGCAGGATCTGTTGCTGGGCTCAACCGCATCGCATGTCGTGCGTCATGCGGGTTGTGCCGTGCATGTGGTTCGCTGATGGCTAGAAATCCTGAGCGGTAAGGCGAAAAGCCTTGCCAAATCCAGCGTTCAAAAGGCCATCCTGAATGGTAAACCGCACCAATCCGAAATCAGCGAAATCTATGTAGAGTTTCGCTTTGGGTCGCTGGGCCAGATATCGGTCTCGCAAGGCGCGATAGCCTGCCATACCCCGGTGAACAGGCTGAGCGATCACGTGCAGTGTCAGGCGCGGATGGGTCAGCGGGTCGCCCTTGTCTGCGGGCTCTCCGATCAGAAGGGCGCAATTGGGACAGGCGTTCAACGCACGCGTATGTTCCGCAAGGGTGGAGATCAGCGAGGCAGGGCAACCTGCTTCATCCGTGGTCAACGCGATCCGGGAGAGTGACGGCAAGCCCGTGTCAGGGCGCAGAAAGGCCAGCGCGGCAAATGGAGCTTGAAAGAGAAGATCCTGCGCTTGCAAGCGCACCGCTTTATCGGGCGTCTGATAAGGATTGGATTCAGTCACGATGTCGGTCCGGCAGTACAGAATGAACAGGCAGTTGGCGGTTTCTTTATCTTAGGGGCCTGGCCTGAACTGCGCCATTTGTTTCGCCTCGTTCAAATTCAGATTGCCTCGGCTTTGCCACATATCGGCGTTATGGTTCAGGGAATGCTGTTCAAGAAACCCTCGCAGGATATGCCTGATCTGAAGCCACGGTCGTCCAAACGACACCGACGCGCAGAGGCAACGCGCAGGCAGGCGCTGTCTCCGGTTCGCATTCTGGTCATGGTTCTGTTGTTGCCGCTGACCACCGTGGTGATCGCCACCGGTGTTTTTCTGCGCCTGTCCGAATTTGAGCGGGACGAGGCGGTGATCCACCTGATCGCATTGGCAGGTTGTGATGCAACGCAGTCGCTGGGGGTAGGGCCATTTTACGAGGGGCAGGCGGGTTATCACAAGCGCAATGACCCGGATGGCGACGGGGTCGCCTGTGGTGCTGCCAGCGTGCCGCGGGCAAGTGCGCCGCCAGCTCACAACAGTCCTGAACCGCAACAACGGTCTCTTGGAACTGCCAAGTTTGTGCGACCCTGACGGCGGCAATTGCGAAGTTCAGAAGATCTGCTCGGGCCAGGACCAGTTGCCCGTGTCATCCGACTTCGGCCCAGGCGAACGGGCGTCATGTCACAGAGGGATGGCAATGCAGCGGATCAACCCCATCTCATACTGATAGCAAGATGGGAGATCGTATGATGCAATGCCCGATTGACGGCACTCAACTGGTCATTACGGACCGAAACGGGGTCGAAATCGACTATTGCCCGCAGTGCAGAGGCGTTTGGCTGGATCGGGGTGAACTGGACAAGATCATCGAGCGGTCAACAGCGTATTCTCCGCCACAATCCGGCTATGATGACCGGGCGGATCACGGCTATCGCAAGAAAAAGAAACGAGGCGGTTTTCTGGAAGATCTGTTCGATTTCTGACCCGGTCAGGACAGCTGGGCCCCGGCACATTCGCGAAAAATGCGAACCTGGGGCGCCGCACCGTTCAAGGGAAACTCAGTCACCCTGTCCTGCGTGAACGCATAGGCGGTCAGGTTGTATTCCAGCCCGTCCAGCACGTTTCCAAATCCGGTATCAGTGACTGTCAGAGACGACGAACCGTCGGAAAGGACATGATGCGGAGTGGCGATTTCGATGGGGTTTGGCCCCTCGAACCGCATCGCGAACCATGGGGTGTTGGTCCAGCCTTCGGTTTTGCGGGTAACGGACAGGGTATAGAGCGGTTGTGCCGGGTCGTAGGTCAGGAATATCTCTGCCGTGTCCGTCACATGTGACAGGGTGCAGATCTGGCCAACCATTGCTTCCCACGCGGCGGCTGGTGTGCCGAGGATCAGTGATAACAAGACAACGCGCATGGTGCGGAGTCTAGTGGCCGAAAGGTCCAAGGCAAGGGTTGCCTCAGCCTTTCATCGCATTCAGCAGTTCCAGCAACCCCTTGCGGTCGTCATCATCGGCATAATCGCCGGCGGCCAACCGTTCAGCGATGCGCAGGCGCAGACGCTCGTGCTGGGTGCGCACCTCTTCGCCTGCGGTTTCCGCCAGCGTCTTCATGATCACGGCCACGACCTGCTGGCGCTTGGTCGTGGGGTTGGCGATATAGTCGACAAGGCTCTGCTGCCCGGAATCGAGGATGTTTTCGGCCAGCGTACGCAACTGATCGCCGTTGGGCAGCAGCGGGGCGGGGGCGTCCTCGGGTGGCAGGATTTCCGGCGCGTTGCGCGGGGTTTCGGCCAGAGCATTTGCGCCGTCGACAAAGGCTTCGGTAATCATTCGGGTGATCTTGATGGCGCGCGGGTCTTTGAACAGGGCCGAGGCGATGGCGACGCCGTAATCGGTATAGACCCACGGATTGACCCGCCGCCCGCCGCGACCTTTCGGTTTTGAAATCACATTCTGTGATTGCAAATCGGCGACTTCGGCGTCCGTAAGCTGAAAGCGGTAGCCCTCGAACAGGTCTTTGTTGCGCGACACGGCCTGATTGAACGCGCTGACCGACTTTCCGTAAAACTGCGCCAGATCCTCGGCCAGCACCACGCGGGCGCCGCGCACCCGGTGAATGGCGCGTTGGACCTCATGGGTGCTGGGCAGGGTGTTCGGGTTCGTCATGTCAACCGTTTGGAATCACAATTTGTGATTTCAAACGTGGCGGAGTGCGCGCTGGGCTGCAAGGGTGGAGTTTTGCGAGCCAAACGTCAGAGAGCGTGCGAGAAGTATATGAGGGCGCCGACCCTAGGCGCACTTTAGAAACTCGATCCAATTAACAGTAGAGAACCACTTTGCAATCGACCTGCTCTGCGTTTTTCCTCGGACCGGCGACCAATGAAACGGCATGCATCTCTCTGGGCACTCCAAAATCCAAATCGACTATTCCCGCAAAAATACAATTTTTGGGAGCTTCGATTAGCGATAAATCCAAATGCCACAACGCCTTCTTTTGTGCGTGAACAATTTCTGAACCGAGTAGATCAAACTCTTCGACTACGGCTTCTTGGGAGTATGTTTCCGAATCCTGTTGCAAGTACTCACAAAATCCAATGCTCTCACGCCACTCACGAAAAATCTCCACAGATCCTTGAGCAGAAATTTTGATTGGCTTTAGTGAAAAAACGCCCACGACCAAAGGTTTTTCAAACTGGATGCCTGAAAGCTGAAAGTCTTGTGGGCCATTTAATGTGTCCGATTTTTGATACTCATTCACAACACCTCGCATAATTCCGCCAAGATAGTCGTTCTTATCCAATGCGTTTGCCAAAACTTCCGCTTCAAAGCGCCTTTGATCAGCTTCAGAGATTTTAACACCCACGCTGAAGTTCCTGAAACGGGCAAACCAGACACCTACCTTGGCGTTTACTCCCCAAGTGAGGATTTCCTCATCAGTAACATCGAACAAACTACGTAAAATAATACCATGCCTCTTTGCTTTCTTCTTAGCAGTTTCGGAAAAACCATTTGAAGATACAGCAATGACCATATTGGCTCCCAAACTCGCACGGCGACCAATCAGTTCTTCAATCCAATTTACATCCTGTTTTCGGCCTCTATAACGGCACTCAACGTGTATCGTGCAATTTGGCCTTCGTATTTCGACGTCGATTTGCCTTTTTTGCGAAGGGTTGTCTGGGTCCGTAATCCTCTTGTCCCAAGTTACTTCCGTCCCCTTTTCTTCTAATAGTCTGTAGATTCTCGAAATACGCTGCTCAAATTGCTTTGGGCCATTCATTAATGACTTCCTTGGTCTGGGTTGCTGATTTTTCGACCACAAACAAAATAGCAGGTCGATAGGGTTGTATCACCGCTTCCTTCTCTTAACATTCCCACCCCGCTGACCCGGCCTGCCAGCTGTTGACCGCCCGCGCGATTTTACTGCGTCTTCCGAGGCTTTCTCGACCGCCCATTGGCGCGCCATGGGGTCGTCGGCGATGGCCAGATCGACCGCTTCAAGGCGTTTGATCTCATCCCGGATGTTGGCGGCCTCTTCGAATTCAAGGTTCTCGGCGGCTTTGCGCATCTTGTCGCGCAGCCCGTCCAGATGCGCCTCAAGGTTTGCGCCGTGCATCGGTTTGTCGATCGTGGCGGTGACGCGGTTCATGTCGACGTCGCCCTTGTAGAGACCGGCCAGAACGTCCTCGACATTCTTTTGTACGGTCGCGGGGGTGATGCCGTGTTCTTCGTTATAGGCTACCTGCTTGGCGCGGCGGCGGTTGGTTTCGCCCAAAGCACGCTCCATCGAACCGGTGATCTTGTCGGCATACATGATCACCCGGCCATCAGCGTTCCGCGCGGCGCGGCCGATGGTCTGGATCAGGGATGTTTCCGAGCGCAGGAAACCCTCTTTGTCGGCGTCCAGAATGGCGACCAGACCGCATTCGGGGATGTCGAGCCCCTCGCGCAGCAGGTTGATCCCGATCAGCACGTCGAAGGCCCCCAGCCGCAGGTCGCGCAGGATTTCGATGCGTTCCAGCGTGTCGATATCCGAGTGCATGTAGCGGACCTTGATGCCCTGTTCGTGCAGGTATTCCGTCAGGTCCTCGGCCATGCGTTTGGTCAGCGTGGTGACCAGCGTGCGGTATCCGTCGGCAGCGACCTTGCGCACCTCGTCCAAAAGATCGTCCACCTGCATGGACACAGGGCGGATTTCGACCTCGGGGTCCAAGAGGCCAGTGGGGCGGATCACCTGTTCGGTGAAGACGCCGCCGGTTTGCTCGATCTCCCATTTCGCCGGCGTGGCCGAGACGAAGACGGATTGCGGGCGCATGGCGTCCCATTCCTCGAACTTGAGGGGTCGGTTGTCCATGCAGGACGGCAGGCGGAACCCGTGCTCGGCCAGCGTGAACTTGCGCCGATAGTCGCCGCGATACATGCCACCGATCTGAGGGACACTGACGTGAGATTCGTCGGCGAAGACAATCGCGTTGTCGGGGATAAATTCGAACAGGGTCGGGGGCGGTTCACCCGATGCGCGGCCCGTCAGATAACGCGAGTAGTTTTCGATGCCGTTGCAGACGCCGGTGGCCTCGAGCATTTCCAGATCGAAATTGGTGCGCTGTTCCAGCCGTTGGGCTTCCAGCAGTTTGCCCTCGCCCACCAGTTGGTCGAGGCGCGTGCGCAGTTCCTTTTTGATGCCGATGATCGCCTGCTGCATCGTGGGTTTCGGCGTCACGTAGTGGGAATTGGCGTAGACGCGCACCTGCTCCATCGTTGCGGCGCGTTCGCCGGTCAGCGGGTCGAACTCGGTGATACTTTCAAGCTCCTCTCCGAAGAACGAGAATTTCCAGGCGCGGTCCTCAAGGTGGGCGGGCCAGATTTCCAGTGAGTCGCCGCGCACCCGGAACGACCCGCGTTGAAACGCCTGATCGTTGCGGCGGTATTGCTGGGCCACCAGATCGGCCATCACCTGCCGCTGGTCGTATTCGTTTCCGACCTTCAGATCCTGCGTCATCGCCCCGTAGGTCTCGACCGAGCCGATACCGTAGATGCACGAGACCGAGGCCACGATGATCACGTCGTCGCGTTCCAGCAGCGCCCGCGTAGCCGAGTGGCGCATCCGGTCGATCTGTTCGTTGATCTGGGATTCTTTCTCGATATACGTATCCGACCGCGCGACATAGGCCTCGGGCTGGTAGTAGTCGTAGTAGGAGACGAAGTATTCGACCGAGTTTTCCGGGAAAAAACCCTTGAACTCACCATAAAGCTGCGCCGCCAGTGTCTTGTTGGGTGCGAGGATGATCGCCGGGCGTTGGGTTTCCTCGATCACCTTGGCCATGGTGAAGGTTTTGCCCGTACCGGTCGCCCCCAACAGAACCTGATCACGCTCCCCATCCAGAATACCGCCTGCGAGCTCCTTGATCGCGGTTGGCTGGTCTCCAGCGGGGGCGAACTCCGTATGCATGACAAACTGTTTGCCGCCTTCCAGTTTCAGGCGGGCCCGAACATCTTCGGTTGTCATTTGGGTCTTGTCGGAATGGGCGTATGGCATGGGCAGGCTCCGGATCAGGCTCCTACATTTGTTCTTATTTTGTCCAACTGCAAGGGCTGATCCGGTACAAATCTCCCAGTTTTGATACTAGGCAGATACGCATCCGGATCGTGATCCGAACCAATCTTACCGGCCAACGCGGCAAGCTCGCTGTCGAGAGCCTTCGTCATCATCGGTTTGACGGCGATCACGGCATGGGCTTCGGTCGAGGGCATCGCCAAGATGTTCCCGGGGTTTGCGTCGACGTCCAGAGTGCGTTCGCGATGGATCATCTGTATTATCCTTCGGCTGATTTTTCGAAGATCATAGTTGGTCCTGATGACAGTTTCTGGCATTGGTGGGCTTCGGTGATCCGCGACAATTGTTGTCTTGTCCCGGGCTGCGCTCTGACGCATAAACAGGTTTAGCCAAGTGAGTACGGAGAGGCGACATGCGCGCACGGATTTACCAGCCTGCAAGGAATGCGATGACCTCGGGGATGGCCAAAACCCGCAAATGGGTTCTGGAATATGCCCCTGCTTCGGCACGTGAGGTTGATCCGCTGATGGGCTGGACGTCATCCAATGACACGCAAACCCAGATACGTCTGAAATTCGACACCAAGAAAGAGGCGATTGATTACGCTCGTGACAATGGTATCGACGCGCAGGTCAGCGAGCCGCACAAGCGCAAACCCAACCTGCGCGCACGGGGCTACGGGGAAAACTTCGCCACCGACCGGCGTGCGCCCTGGACACACTGAATGATCGACATTCGCGAGGCCGACCCGACTTCGGACGTGTTGCGCCCGGTTGTCGAAGCGCATTTCGCCCACAGCGAATCAGCGGGTCCTGCGGAAAGCAACCACACGATGAGCGCCGAGTCACTGGCCGGACCGGGGATTCGATTCTGTGCGATCTACGACGGCAAGCAGGCTTTGGGCTGCGGCGCTTTGAAAGCGCTGCCCGATGGTACGGCCGAGGTGAAATCGGTGCATATCCTCGCGCAGGCGCGTGGGCGCGGACCGGCGCGCGTCATGATGATCCATCTGGCAGAACTGGCGCGTGCTGAAGGTGTCGAAGCCCTAGTTTTGGAAACCGGGGCAGAGCATCTTCCGGAGTATGATGCCGCTCGTAAACTCTACGAAGCGTTGGGCTATTCCTACTGCGGACCGATCTTTGGGTACAGCGACGATCCGAACAGCGCATTCATGCGCTTGGCTCTTGAACCCCGCGCGTAAAAACCGCAAGAAGGGTGCAGCGGTCCCTTAGCTCAACTGGATAGAGCAGCTGACTTCTAATCAGCAGGTTGAGGGTTCGAGTCCTTCAGGGATCGCCATTCTCGAACGCCAATTTCAATGAAAGCACCGGGCCGCTGGGGCCGCCACTTTCTTGTGGCTGTTGGGTGGGGGGGGAAGGGCTGGACGAGGGGGTCATGCCAGCCCTTCTTAGGGGTCACAGAGTGGTAGTGTGTTCCTTAACTTAACATTAACCTGATTCACCGTGTTCCGAAATTGGGGGATTCCCGTAGGGCGGCCAATGCGCGGATTTCAGCGTGTGGAGTGTTGCTGAATGTTCGGGATCTGGGATCATGTCGCTGCTTTTTCGAGGGGATTTGGGGCTTTGGGAGCAAAAGCTCTGAGGTAGTGAAAAAAAATATTGCAACCGGTTGCAAAGAGAATCATTGTTGCGCGCAATAACAAGATTCGGGAGAGTTGCATGTTGAAGGTCGGATTGTTGGGCGCCGGGCGCATCGGGCGTGTTCATGCACAGGCGATTGTATCTCATCCGGGCAGCACGCTCAGTGCCGTTTCCGACGCCTTGCCCGAAGCTGCGGCGAGCCTGGCCAACGATCATGGGGTCGAAGCGCGCCGCTCTGAAGAGATCCTTGCGGATCCGGAGATTGGCGCGGTTCTGATCGCAACTCCAACCAACACGCATTCTGATCTGATCGAAGCTGCGACCGGCGCAGGCAAGGCTGTTCTGTGCGAAAAGCCTGTTGATCTGAACCTTCAGCGTGCCACGGATTGCCTGAACACTGTCTCGGGACGAGGCGAGCCGGTAATGATTGGATTTAATCGGCGATTCGATCCCAATTTCGCGTCCTTGAAGGCGGGGTTGGACGCGGGTGAAATTGGTAAGGCGGAATTGCTTTCAATCACCTCGTTTGACCCAGCACCACCGCCGGTAAGCTACGTAAAAGTGTCTGGTGGGTTGTTTCGAGACATGATGATTCATGATTTTGACATGGCAAACTACCTGATGGGGGAGGTTCCCGATACCATCTCGGCGGTTGGATCTTCGCTTGTGGACGCCGAGATTGGCGCTGCAGGAGATGTGGACACAGCCGTAGTTACAATGTCCTACGCGGATGGCCGGATTGCAGTCATCAAGAATTCACGGCGCGCGGCCTATGGCTATGACCAGCGGGTCGAGTTGTTGGGTTCTGAGGGGTTGCTGCAGGCTCGGAATGTACTGGAAAACACAGTCGTAAAATCAACGGCAGACGGTGTTGTGGGCGCCAAACCAACCTATTTCTTCCTGGAGCGCTACATGCCTGCGTACCGCGTGGAATGGGCCGCATTTGTCGAAGCTGTTGAAGGCGGATCCGACGTTCCGGTGTCATTGAAAGATGGTGTTGCGGCACTGGCGATGGCCGAGGCTGCAACCGTGTCAGCGCAGACAGGAAAACCGGTTCGAATGGAAGAAGTTTTGAAACCGGTTGCAAAATGATCGAAATTCTTCAAACTTACGCCAGCTCGGCCCAGCGCCGTAGCCACGGAGATTCGGCACAGCCGGATGATTGGGGCCGGTACCCCAACAGAAGATCAGACTGAACCAATGGGAGGAAACTGAAATGAAGAAATTCGTTAAAGGCGCGCTTGCTGCGGGGGCACTGGCCTTGGCCACGCCCGCGTTTGCACAAGAAATCGTGGTCGTGTCGCATGGCCAGGCAAATGACGCATTCTGGAACGTCGTGAAAAACGGTGTCGAGCAGGCCGGTAAAGATGTCGGTGTGAACGTGGAATATCGTGCGCCTGAAACCTTTGACATGGTGGCCATGTCGCAGCTGATCGACGCCGCCGTGAACCAGGAACCCGACGGGCTGATCGTTTCGATCCCGGATGCGGACGCGCTTGGCCCCTCGATCGAGCGCGCGGTTGCCGCCGGTATCCCGGTGATCTCGATCAACTCGGGCGCGGAAGTGGCCAAGGAACTGGGTGCTCTGCTGCACGTAGGTCAGGACGAATACGATGCAGGGAAAGCAGCTGGTGAAGAACTGGCGTCGATGGGTGGCTCCAATGCGATCTGTGTCAACCACGAGGTTGGCAACGTGTCACTTGACCTGCGCTGCGAAGGCTTCACCGAAGGGTTTGGCGGTAAGGTAACCGTTCTGCCGACCTCGAACGATCCGTCCGAGATCGAGTCCAAGGTTGCTGCCGCGCTGGCTTCTGACGAAAGCGTCGATACCGTTATGGCTTTGGGCGCAAGCTCGGCCGGCGAGCCATCTGTCGCTGCTGCCAAAGCGTCGGGGCGGGATGTGAATGTTGCCTCGTTCGACCTGTCGGCCAACTTCTTGCAGTCAATCGTTGATGGCGATGCGGCCTTTGCCATCGACCAGCAGCAGTACCTTCAGGGTTATCTGTCCGTGAACTTCATGGGTCTGCACGCCAAGTACGGCCTGATGCCGGGCGGCGACGTGCCGTCGGGTCCGAACCTGATCACTCAGGACAAGGCCGCTCAGGTCATCGAACTGTCCGCACAGGGCATCCGCTGACTTCGGCGCGATCCGGCAATCAACAGGATCGGCGCCAACGCGCCGGTCTCACCGAATTGGGAGGAAACCATGAGTGAATCAGCGCCCGTCCTGTCGGACGAAAGGGTCAAGAAAGAACCATTCCTAGCCAAACTAATGAAACGACCCGAGTTGGGTGCCATTGCCGGTGCTGTTCTGGTTTTCCTATTCTTTGCGATCACCGCAGATGAATCGATGTTCACCCTTGCTGGTGTTATGAACTTCATGACCCCTGCGGCGCAGTTGGGCATCCTGGCTATCGGCGCCGCACTACTGATGATTGGCGGAGAGTTCGACTTGTCAATCGGATCGATGGTTGCGTTCTCGGGGCTGTTTTTCGGCGTCTGTGTCGTGACCTGGCAATTGCCACTGATCTTCGCCATCCCAATGACATTCGTATTCGCGGCCTGTGTTGGTGCGATCAACGGCAATATCGTGATCCGTTCGGGCCTGCCATCGTTCATTGTAACGCTGGCGTTTTTGTTCATACTTCGTGGCCTGTCACTGGTCGGCCTGAAAATGGCAACAGGCGGTTCGACCCAGTTGCGCGGTGTACGCGATGCGGTCGAAAACGACTGGCTGGCTCCTTTCTTTTCGGGCGAAGCATTCGGCAGCCTGTTCGCATGGCTGGCCGCCAACGGCATGATAGATACATTCAAAAGCGGCGCGCCCAAGGTCCCGGGAATTCCCGTCGAAATCCTGTGGTTCATTTTCATTACACTGGCGGCAACCTACGTACTGTTGCGCACCCCGGTCGGGAACTGGATTTTCGCCTCGGGTGGTGACAGCACAGCTGCATCCAACTCAGGTGTTCCGGTGAGCCGCGTCAAGGTTTCACTGTTCATGCTGACGGCCTGCTGCGCCGCTCTGGTGGCGATCATAACCGTCATGGACGCAGGCTCGACCGATGCGCGGCGGGGGTTCCAGAAAGAATTTGAGGCGATTATCGCCGCGGTGATCGGCGGCTGCCTGCTGACTGGCGGATATGGCTCGGCCATCGGTGCCTTCTTCGGCTCGATCATCTTTGGCATGGTCGTCATCGGCCTGACCTATACCGACTTTGATCAGGATTGGTTCCAGGTTTTCCTGGGCGCCATGCTGTTGATTGCCGTTCTGTTCAACAACGCGATCCGTAAGCGCGTAACCGGGGAGCGCTGATATGACCGAAGACACCAAGTTCCACCATGGCGATGCCGTCGGCGATCAGGCGCCCATCGTACAGATGAAAGACATCGAAAAACACTTTGGCAATATCATCGCGCTCGCTGGGGTCAGCTTTGACGTCAAACCCGGTGAATGCCATTGCCTGCTGGGCGATAACGGTGCGGGAAAGTCCACCTTCATCAAGACCATGTCCGGGGTACACAAGCCCACCAAGGGCGAGATCATGTTCGAAGGCAAGCCGCTTCACTTCGACACGCCGCGCGATGCCATGGAAGCGGGCATTGCAACCGTGTTTCAGGATCTTGCGATGATCCCGCTGATGAGCGTGACGCGCAATTTCTTCATGGGGCGTGAACCTACCAAGGGTAAAGGGCTGCTCAAGCGGTTCGATGTGGATCATGCAAACGACGTCTGCATGGAAGAGATGCGCAAGATGGGCATCAATCTGCGCGGACCGG
This sequence comes from Ruegeria sp. YTSC106, assembly GCF_059609765.1. NCBI lineage: Bacteria > Pseudomonadati > Pseudomonadota > Alphaproteobacteria > Rhodobacterales > Roseobacteraceae > Ruegeria > Ruegeria sp. YTSC106. The sequence goes on along the minus strand of NZ_JBXWMI010000020.1, from coordinate 38,048 downwards.
ATCAGGCTGTCGGTACATTGTCAGGTGGTGAACGTCAGACTGTCGCCATCGCGCGGGCGGTGTATTTCGGCGCCAAGATCCTGATCCTGGACGAACCGACCTCGGCGCTTGGTGTGCGTCAGACGTCGAATGTTCTTGCCACAATCGACCGGGTGCGCAGCCAGGGTGTCGGCGTGGTTTTCATCAGCCACAACGTGCGCCATGCGCTGGCGGTGGGCGATCGTTTTACCGTGCTGAACCGTGGCAAAACACTGGGTACGGCCACGCGCGGCGAAATCACACCGGAACAGCTGCAGGATCTGATGGCCGGCGGTCAGGAAATGGCCGAGCTTGAGGGATCGCTGGGCGGTACTGTTTAAAACAAAATATCCGGATGTCCCCACGGGGGCATCCATCGGGCGGTGGCACCTGACGTCACTCTGTTTTCAGGCTCTGGTAAAAGGCCTGACACCTTCGCAAATGAGACAACCCGCGGACCGCCAACAGCGGCTCCGAGTTGAAAGGGATCATGATGAGCAAAACAGTCCGATTGACCGCGGCGCAGGCTCTGGTGCGCTATCTCGGGGCGCAGATGAACGAGGCCGGAGAGCCTTTTATCGCAGGTGTGTGGGCGATTTTTGGCCATGGCAACGTGGCTGGTTTGGGTGAGGCACTGCATGGCGTGAGAGACAGTCTTCCGACCTATCGCGGTCACAACGAACAGACCATGGCACATAGCGCGATTGCTTATGCCAAGCAGTTGGGTCGGCGCCGCGCGATGGCGGTCACGTCGTCAATCGGACCAGGAGCCACCAACATGGTCACTGCGGCTGCTCTGGCCCATGTTAACCGCCTGCCTGTTTTATTGCTGCCTGGCGATGTGTTTGCGACGCGTGGCCCCGATCCGGTTTTGCAGCAGCCCGAAGTGTTCTCGGATGGAACCATCAGTGCGAATGACTGTTTCAGACCGGTCAGCCGGTATTTCGACCGCATCACCCGCCCGGAACATCTGCTGACGGCTCTGCCACGCGCCTTCCGCACGATGACGGACCCGGCGGATTGCGGCCCGGCGACGCTGGCCTTTTGTCAGGATGTGCAGGCCGAAGCTTATGACTATCCCGAAAGCTTCTTTGAGCCACGCGTCTGGTATCAGCGCCGCATTCGCCCGGATGAGGGTGAACTGGCCCGTGCCGTTGCCGCGATCAAGGCCGCCAAGCGTCCCGTTATCGTTGCAGGCGGAGGTGTGCATTATTCGGACGCAACGGCCGCGTTGCAGCGCTTTGCCGAAGCACATAACGTCCCGGTGGCAGAGACACAGGCCGGCAAGTCCGCATTGGCCTGGGATCATCCGCTCAACCTTGGTCCTGTTGGTGTGACCGGGGGCGAACCCGCCAATGACATCTGTGCAAAGGCGGATCTTGTGCTGGGCGTTGGCACCCGGTTTCAGGATTTCACCACTGGGTCATGGGGTTTGTTCGCGAACCCCCAGCGTGAGTTGATCAGCCTGAACACCGCCGCCTATGACGCCGAAAAGCACGGAGCGATGCCGTTGCAGGCCGACGCTCGGGTTGGTCTGGGTGAACTCAGCGAAGCGTTGGCAGACCATCGCGCGCCTGATCTGCCCGCGATATTGAAATCTGATTGGTTCGGTAAAGTTGATGCGCTGACGGATGCACCCACCGACAGCAATGCACTGCCCACGGATATGCAGGTGATCGGCGCAGTGCAGCGGGCTGCCAATGAAAACACTGTTGCGATGTGCGCCGCCGGCACGATGCCGGGTGAGTTGCACAAGCTGTGGAAAGCGCCGCGCCCCGGTGCCTATCACATGGAATATGGTTTCAGCTGTATGGGGTATGAGATCGCCGGTGCCATGGGCATCAAGATGGCCCAGCCGGACCGCGACGTGATCTGCTTTACCGGTGACGGTACTTATATGATGGCCAACTCGGAAATGGCGACGGCGGCGATGATGGGGATCTCGTTCACCGTTGTCGTCACGGACAACCGGGGGTTTGGTTGCATCAACCGTCTGCAAATGGGGACAGGCGGGGCCGAGTTTAACAACCTTCTCGACCACACCGTACACGAAACGGCATCGGCCATCGATTTTGCCGCCCATGCGGCAGCGATGGGGGCTACCTCGGTCAAGGTCAGTTCAATTGCCGAGCTTGAAGACGCGCTGGCCAAACGCGGTGAGGTCAAAGGCCCCTATGTCGTAGTGATCGACACCGATCCCTACCCATCGACCGAATATGGCGGAACGTGGTGGGAAGTGGCGGTGCCCGAGGTCAGCGTCCGCCCTGAAGTGAATGAAAAACGTGCGGCCTATGAAACCGCCATCAAGGAAAGAAACACGAAATGAGCGTGAAGATCGGTATCTCTCCGATTGCCTGGCAGAATGACGACCTGCCGGACCTGACCGCAGCCTACACGATGGAGCAGGCGCTGAAAGAAGCGCGCGAGATCGGTTTCACAGGTGTCGAACGCGGCCAGAGGATGCCCGCCGACACCGAAGGGCTGCGCGCGTATCTGGATGCCAACAACATAGCGTTGTGTGGTGGTTGGTGCTCGGGCAGCACTCTGGTCAATGACCTTGACGCCGAGATCGGCGTCGTGCGCGAACAGGTCGAACAATTCGTCGCGCTGAACAGCCCATGTATCGTTTACGCCGAGTGTTCCAATACCGTTCAGGGGCAGATCGGAACGCCTGTCAATGATCGCCCCAAACTGTCGCAGGATGAGGTACTGGCCTATGCGGGCAAGCTGACCGAACTTGCCAAGTGGATGGCAGATCAGGGCATGCCGATGGCCTATCACCATCATATGGGCACGATCATCGAAAGCGAAGATGAAGTGAACTGGCTGATGGAGGGTTCCGGCCCCGAATTGAAGCTGTGCTTCGATACGGGCCATCTGCTGTTTGGCGGCGGCGATGTGATGGCCACACTGAACCGTTGGGGCGACCGGGTTCATCACGTACATTTCAAGGATATCCGACCCGAAATCGTACAGGACACACGCGAGAACAATCGAAGTTTCCTGGATGCGGTGATCGCAGGTGCGTTTACAGTGCCGGGTGATGGTTGCATCGACTTTCAGGCCGTGGCCAATGCATTGAAAGCAATGGATTACAACGGCTGGATTGTGGTCGAGGCAGAGCAGGACCCCGCCAAGGCGCCGCCATGTGAGTACTCCAAAATGGGCTTTGACCACATTGTCGAGGTTTGTGGCAACGCAGGGTTGGAAATCACCGCTTAAATCATCGCCTTACGGGGCAACACCGAAGCCATGAGAGAGGAGCACGTCATGGTACATCAGGACCTTGGATATGTCGGCTATTTCGACCGGGAATCCTGTGATCTGGACGAATTCAAGGTGTTGACCTCTCAGAGCCTTTCGACCGAGACGGTGCCTTTTGCCGTCTCCGTCGAAAAGAACGTGCCCGTCTATGATATGCAGGCACTGCGTTCCGGTTTGGAACAGCCTGATACGCGTAGGGCCTTGCTGGCGGAATGGGGCCGGGTGCTGGGCAAATCCGCCGGTGTGATCGCCCTGAAAGGGGCGTATCCGGACACGTCGATCATTGATCGGGCGACGGAAGTATTTCGTGAAATCATCGAAGAAGAACGCCAGGGTAGCGCGGGTGAGGGCGATCACTTTGCCGCCTCGGGCGCGAATGACCGGGTGTGGAACGCGCTGCAAAAGCAATGCCTGCGCGACCCCGAGGGCTTTGCGCTCTATTTCGGGAACACGGCGATTGCTGCGGCATGTGAAGCATGGCTTGGGCCGAACTATCAGGTGACCGCTCAGATCAATCAGGTGCGCCCCGGTGGCAAGGCGCAACAGGCGCATCGGGACTATCACCTTGGGTTTCAAAACGCCGAAAGCGCGGCCCGGTATCCGGCTCATGCACATCTGGTGACGGCCTCGCTGACCTTGCAAGGGGCGGTTGCGCATTGTGACATGCCGGTGAAAAGCGGCCCGACCAAATTGTTGCCGTTCTCGCAGCTCTACCCATCGGGCTATCTGGCGTTCCACGATGAAGCGCACCGTGCGTATTTCGAAGACAGCTGTATCCAGTTGCCTCTGGAAAAGGGTGACGCGGTGTTCTTCAATCCGGCCCTGTTCCATGCAGCGGGCGAGAACAGCAGCACCGACATCATTCGCATGGCAAACTTGCTGCAAATCTCATCCCCCTTCGGACGCGCGATGGAGATGGTTGATCGGCATTCCATGTCGCAGGCTGTGTTCCCGTCGCTTGTCGCCCTGAAACAACGTGGGGCTTTGACTTCGGGGGACCTGGATGCAGCGATTGCTGCTACCGCTGAAGGTTATCCGTTCCCGACCAATCTGGATACTGATCCACCGATTGGAGGCAACGCGCCCGACAGCCAGGCTGACATCCTTAGACGGGCCGTTTTTGAAGGATGGAAGAAGGAACAGCTATCCGAGGCTCTTTCTGCCCTGCGGGCAAGGCAAGCTGCTTGAATACAATTCAGGCGGACCCTGTGGGCCCGCCCAATAAGGAGAACAAGAATGGCAGACCTGCTGAAGAAACCGTTTGGAACCCGTGGCAAGGTACATGACATCACTCCGGCCAGCGCGGGATGGCGATATGTGGGCTTTGGCCTGTATCATCTAAAAGCAGGCGACAGGGCGGCCGAGGCAACCGGGGATCGTGAGGTCATTCTGGTGATGGTCGAAGGCAAGGCAAAGATCACCGGGGCAGGTCAGGACTGGGGCATTTTGGGTGACCGGATGAACGTGTTCGAAAAGACGCCGCCGCATTGCCTGTATCTGCCCAACGGAACCGAGTGGGAGGCCGTGGCGGAAACCGACTGCGTTGTGGCCATCTGTTCGGCGCCGGGTAAGGGCGGTCGTACGGCGCGTCGGATTGGACCTGATGGCATAACCCTGACCGAACGCGGCAAAGGGGTAAATACGCGATACATCAACAATATCGCCATGGAGAACGAGGACTACGCAGACAGCCTGCTGGTGACCGAGGTGTTCACTCCAAATGGCCATTGGTCGTCCTATCCCAGTCACCGTCACGACGAGGATGATTATCCTCGCATCACATATCTGGAGGAGACCTACTACCACCGGCTCAACCCTTCCAATGGATTCGGAATTCAGCGGGTCTATACAGATGATGGTCACCTGGATGAGACAATGGCCCTTTCCGATGGCGATGTTGTTACTGTTCCGCGCGGCCATCACCCTTGCGGCGCGCCCTATGGATTTGAGATGTACTATCTTAACGTCATGGCCGGGCCGCTGCGAAAATGGCGGTTTGTACCAGCCCCAGAGGTTGAATGGATCATGGAGCGTGACGGATGAACAGAGATTTTGCCAGTTACCCAAGCCTTGCGGGAAAAACGGTTTTTGTCACGGGCGGGGCTGGAGGAATTGGCGCTGAAACCGTTCGGGCCTTTGCCGACCAAGGGGCAAAGGTCGGCATTCTGGATCTGAATGCCGACGCCGGACTCGCGCTGCTGTCTGGCCTGGACGGTGAACACACTTTTGTGCAGTGCGACTTGCGCGATATCGAAGCTATGCAAGAGGCGTTGGGGCAACTGGTCGATGAGCTGGGCGCCGCGGACGTGCTGGTCAACAACGCCGCCCAGGATGATCGTCATGACTGGCGCGAAGTGACGCCGGACTACTGGGATGAGCGCATGGCGACCAATATCCGTCACATGTTCTTTGCCATTCAGGCAGTGGCGCCCGGCATGATAGCCAGGGGTGCGGGTTCGATCGTCAATATCGGCTCGAATTCGTGGTGGGAGGCAGGTGCGGGTTTTCCGGCTTACGCCACCGCCAAATCCGCAGTCCATGGATTGACCCGCACCATGGCGCGTGAACTGGGCGATCATCGTATTCGCGTGAACACGGTGGTGCCGGGCTGGATCATGACCGACCGCCAGAAAGACTTGTGGGTCACGCCCGAGGCGCTGGCCAAGCAGGTGGATCGTCAATGTCTGCCGGACCCGATTGAGCCGGTCTATGTGGCGCGCATGGTCCTGTTTCTGGCCTCGGATGACGCGGCCATGTGCAGTGCGGGGAATTTCATGGTCGAAGGTGGCTCGATCTGAACCAATCTGGACAATTGGAAAGCTGACATGCCTCAACCTTTTCAACTTGCGGCATGTGCTGAAATGCTTTGGCTCGACAAACCCATGGAGTGGCGTGCCGCGCGGCTGACCGAGATGGGGTTTGGAGTTGGCCTATGGAACTGGCCGGCTTGGGATATGGTGAAACTTGAATGCGTTGGCGCGAACTACACGATCATGAATGGTTATCTTCAGGGCCGTCTTGCGGATGATTTAGGGGCTGACATGCTCCTGACATCCGCGCGTGAGACGGTGCAGATTGGCAAGCGTCTTGGTGTGGATCGTCTGAACCTGCACGGTACCGGTTTAGGCGATGGTGGAATACCGCTCTGGCAGCACGACGTTGTGACCGGCGATATGTGGCTGAAAGCGCGGGACACGTAGCGCCGCATTTGTGATCTGGCGGAAGAACAGGATGTCGTTTTCACGCTGGAGAACCTGAATCTGCTGGATCATCCCGGTTGTCCTTTTGGTTCGACCAAGGATGTTCTGGCGTTGGTTTCGTCTGTGAACCACCAGAGCCTGCGCATAAATCTGGACCTCTATCACACGCAGATCGGGGAAGGCGATCTGATCCGTTGGTGCGAGAATTGCCTGCCTTGGATCGGAGAGATACAAGTGGCCGACAATCCCGGGCGGTGCCAGCCGGGAACCGGTGAGATCAACTATGCCGCCGTGGCGCGGGCGCTCAATGACAGGGGGTACCGTGGACCTGTCAGCCTCGAGGCATTTGCTGCGGGCGACCCGGAAACGGCGCTTGAGGCGTTCCGGGCAGCCTTTACGATTTAAGAAAGATTGGGCATCTTACCTTTGCGGCGGGGCGCCAAAGGCACGGATCACGGTGCGGGCAGCGGCCTCAACCGGGTCGTGCGTTTCCTTCAGGATCGTGACGCGGTCAAATCGTTCAGGATCACGATTGACGGCTTCACGCATGGCATTTCCGAATGCCATACGCAGCTCGGTTCCTATGTTGAACTTGCAGATCGAGGTCTCGCGCGCCAGCTTCGTACGCTGCTCTACCGGCACACCGGACCCGCCATGAATGACCAAAGGCACTTCGGTTACGGCATCGATTTCGGCGACACGCGCCTCATCCAAACCACCTTCTTTGTCTTGCTGCAAGTGAACATTGCCAACCGAAATCGCCATCGCGTCGACACCGCTTTCGCGTGCAAACTTCGCGGCTTCTTCGGGGTCGGTGCCGTTTGATCCTTCACCACCGGAATACCCCACAAAGCCGATCTCTCCTTCGCATGAAATCCCGGCTGAGTGGGCCATCTCAGCAATCGCGGCGGTTTCATCTATGTTCTGCTGCAAGGGCTTGCGTGATCCGTCAAACATCAGCGACGTAAAACCACTGTCGAGGGCGACCTTGCAGTCCTCGAACGTGTAGCCGTGATCCAGATGGGCAACGACCGGAACCGAGGCGTTTTCGGCGAGATACCGGAACATCTTGCCCAGAACGGGCAGCGGTGTGTGCTCACGACAGCTGGGACCGGCTTGCAAAATAACCGGTGCATTTTCCGCCTCGGCCGCGGCCACATAGGCGCGCATGTCTTCCCAGCCCAGCGTCACGAGCCCGCCCACGGCATAGCCTTGTTCATAAGCGGGTTGCAGGACGTCTTTCAGTGTGACGAGGGTCATTTGAACTTCGCGATCATGTCTTTGATGCCCGGAATGGTCTCGATCTGATAGGCATGGGTGGGTTGGAAATACTGCACCAGCGACCGCTGGGTCAGCCCGCCGAGAATGGTGAAGTAATACATCTCGTATCCCGGCAGCACGCAGCAGGGGTGATAGCCCTTGTCGATGCAGATCGTGGAGCCGTCGACGATATGGTAGGCATCGCCCGGTTCGTTGTCCTCGCGCTGCAACATCTGCAGGCCCGAGCCCCAGTTGGGCTTGAAACGGAAATTGTAGGTTTCGTCATGCCGGGTCTCGTCCGGCAGGCGGTTGGTGTCGTGCTTGTGACTGGGAAAGCCCGACCAGCCGCCCTGACCCACGGTAAACAGCTCGCTGACCAGCAGGCGGCCGACCTTGTCATGCTGTTTCTGGCCGAGGATGTGCTTGATCTTGCGATGCGTCTTGGTGTCATCGCTGCCATATTGCACCAGGTCGTGTTCGCGCACATCGAACGGGTCCAGCACCTTGTCGTATTTGGAGCCGGCCACGAACACCTCGGCCGTCTCCGAGACGCAGACCATCAGCGCCCTGGCCCCCGACGGCACATAGGCGCCTTCGGGCTCGCCATCCCATACGTCCTCGCCCCGGTTGCCCAGAAGGGCAAAGCGCACGCCCTCGACATCCACGTCGACGCTGCCGGTGGCAGGCACGATGCAGGTCTCATAGCCCGGGACCTTGTATTCGAAGGCCTCGCCCTTTTTCAGTTTTACGATGTTGAAATAGTTCAGTGGGACAGTTGGATCATCTGCGTCGACGATCGGTTTGTTCTGGTTATCGTAGGGCGCGATATGCATGGAGTTCTCCTATGTGGCCGGGCCGGGATGAGAAGCGAGGAACGCGTCCAGTTCCGGGGTCGTCGGCATGGCGGGCGCGCAACCGGGATGCGACACTACGATCGACGCGCAGGCCGAACCGCGCATGACGGCGTCTTTCAGATCGTGCCCTGCGGCGATCGAAGCCAACAGACCCGCCATGAAACTGTCGCCAGCCCCGTTGGGTTTGACAGCAGTGACCGGGTAAATACCGGTTCGAAGTTCTTGCCCGTCCACCAAGGTGACAGCGCCTTTTTCACCCATCTTGTAGATGATGATCCGACCGGGTTTTTCAGCAAGTTCCCGGGCCTTGGCAAAACCCTTTTCGATGCCGCCGGCCATGAACCCGAACTCTTCGTCGTTGCCGACGATCAGGTCGCTGGCGTCACCAGCCCGCGACAGAACTTCGGCAGCCACCTCGGGTGAGGGCCAGCTGTAGGGGCGGTAATCGATATCGAAGATGATCGGCAGGCCTGCGTTCCGGGCGTTCTCAAAGGCCCGGAATGTAGCGCTGCGCGACGGTTCGGACGCAAAGACCGTCCCAGCCGAGATGATCGCCGAGAATGATGAATAATCGACCCTGTCCATATCCTCTTCGGTGACTTGGAAATCAACGGCCCCATTACGATAGATCACATTCTGAAAGTTCTCGATCCGGCTTTCGTACACGGCCAGAGACATGCGGTATTCGCCGCCCAGAACGCGGATATAGGATGTGTCCACACCGTAATGCCGCAACCGGTTCAGACAGAACCGTCCGATCGCATCATCCGAGACGGACGTGATCAGCGACGCCTCACTGCCCAACTTGACCAACCCGGCACAAATATTCGCGGAAGACCCCCCAAGGTCGGCATGAAACGTGTCGGCATCCTCGCTTCTGACGCCGATCGGGTCGGCGTACAGGTCCATACCTGCGCGACCCAGAACGGCGAAGCGGTTTCCTTTGATACCATCCATCAAAGCGCTCAAGTTTTGTCCTCCGGCAGAGTGGGGTCGGCAAAGTTTGGACCTTGCGTTGAATCGATTCACACGATACTGATTTTGCAACCGGTTGCAAATGATATGTTCGGAGCCGTTGCAGATGCCTGAAATCGGAATTGGAATCGTCGGCGGCGGCTATATGGGCAAGGCCCATTCCGTAGCCATGTCTGCGGTCGGTGCAGTGTTCAACACGGCATTGAGACCCCGACTGGAGGTCATTTGTTCGTCCAGCCCCGATAGCGCTGACCGATACAGGACAGCCTACGGGTACAAACGCGCGACTCACGATTGGCGTGTATTGGTTGAGGACCCACAGGTCGAGGCAATCGTCATCGCCTCGCCTCAATCCACGCATCGTCAGATTGCCGAAGCGGCTTTTGCACTGGGCAAACCGGTTCTGTGTGAAAAGCCATTGGGCGCGTCGCTTGCGGACAGTCAGGCTATGGCTGCTGCTGCCGAGGCTTCGGGTGCGGTCAACATGGTGGGGTTCAACTATATTCGCACGCCCGCAAGCCAATTCGCCCGCCAGCTGATCGCCGACGGAGAGATTGGGGATGTCACTTGGTTCCGGGGGGAGCACACCGAAGATTTCTATGCCGACCCGCGAGCTCCGGCGACCTGGCGCACGACGGGCATGGCCAATGGCACTATCGGAGATCTGGCACCGCACATGGTCAACGGTGCGTTGGCACTGGTTGGACCCATCGCACAGGTGATGGCGGATGTTGAAACGGTTCACAAAACCCGACCTGGTGGTGAGGTGACAAACGACGACCACGCCCAGATGATGTGCCGGTTCGAAAACGGGGTTATGGGCAACCTGTATTTCAGCCGCGTCGCGACGGGGCGGAAAATGGGCTATGCTTATGAAATATCTGGAACAAAGGGCGCTATCCGGTTCGATCAGGAAGACCAGAACGCGCTGTGGCTGTATAAGCGGGAAGGGCCCGAAGCCACGCGCGGGTTTGCCAAGATCCTGACTGGCCCGGCGCATCCGGATTACGAGCCTTTCTGCCAGGGTCCGGGCCACGGAACGGGCTATCAGGACCAGATCATTATCGAGGCCAAAGATTTTCTGCAGGCCATCCATACCGGAAAAGCCACTTGGCCCTCTTTTCGCGACGGGCATGAGGTCAACCGCGTGCTTGCTGCCGCGTTGGCGTCGTCAGATCAGCGGCAGTGGAAAGACATCTGCGATTTCTGATCGCTCAACCTAAAAGCTTTAATGAGAGACAATGACCATGTTTAAGTTGAGATGGGGCATGATCGGTGGTGGTGAAGGCAGCCAGATTGGTCCCGCGCACCGCTTGGGGGCACAGGCTGACGGGCTGTTTGAATTTGCCGCTGGCGCGCTGGATCACCGGCCCGAAACCGGCCGGGAATACGCGCAGCGATTGGGTGTTGCCGCCGATCGCGCCTATGGAGACTGGCAAGAGATGCTGGCAGGCGAGAAAGACCGTGAAGACCGGGTTGACCTGGTGACCATCGCCACACCCAACTCGACCCATTTCGAGATTGCCAAGGCGTATCTTGAAGCAGGCTTCAATGTCCTGTGTGAAAAGCCGATGACCATGACCGTGGAAGAGGGTGAGGAAATAGTCCGCGTTGCCGAAGCATCGGGAAAGATCTGCGCGGTGAACTACTGCTATTCCGCCTATCCCATGGTACGTCAGGCCCGCGCGATGGTGCGCGCGGGCGAAATCGGACAGGTGCGTCTTGTGGTGACCAATTTCAGCCATGGCCACCACGGGGATGCCACCGATGCCGACAATCCGCGTGTGCGGTGGCGCTATGACCCTGCGATGGCAGGCGTTTCCGGGCAGTTTGCCGATTGCGGTATTCACGCACTGCATATGGCCAGTTTTATCTGCGATGATGAGGTGAAGACGCTTTCGGCCGATATGGCCTCAACGATCGCAAGCCGGGAACTGGAAGACGATGCAATGATCAACTTTCGTATGGAAGGCGGCACAGTCGGGCGTCTTTGGACATCCTCTGTGGCGATCGGGCGCCAGCATGGCTTTGACATACAGGTCTTTGGCGAAACCGGCGGGCTGCGCTGGGCGTCTGAGCAGCCCAACCAATTGATCTATACACCCGTCGGTGGGCGTACACAGATCATAGAAAAGGGCGAGGGCGGTCTGCATGGCGAAGCTCAGCGCCTGTCACGTGTCGCCATCGCGCACCCCGAGGGGTTCCCGCTGGCCGTCGCCAATATCTATTGCGATCTGGCGGATGCAATCCGCGGTGAAAGCCGGGATGGGCTGCCCGATGCTGCTGATGGTGTGCGATCGATCGCCGCCGTTCACGCGGCTGTTGCTTCGGGCAAAGCAGATGGCGCTTGGCATGATGCCCGCCCGCCAATGTTTCGTTGATCAGACGCGGGGCCGTAGAGTGCCCCGCTCAATCACCCGGCACGGGAAAATTCGGGCTTCGGGATAACGCTGAGGCTCTTTCAACATCTCGACGACCAGATCCACGGACGAAGTGATGATCTGCTTGATCGGCTGATGGATGGTGGTCAGGTTGATATATTCCCAGCGCGACATCTCCATGTCGTTCAGGCCGATGATTCCGATATCGGTGCCCGGTTTCAGCCCGTGATCGGCCAGCGCTGACAGCGCCCCGATCGACAGGATGTCATCGCCGCAGAAATAGGCCTGCGCCGGATCACCGGCCAGCAGGCGCAGCATCTCGGCCCGCCCCGCTTCGAAGGAATAAGCCCCGGCGAAGGAGTGGCTGACCGGAATCTGCGGATGGCCGGCCATTTCTTCAATGAAGCCCCGTTGCCGGTCCAGGGACGAGGTCGCATCCTGCGGCCCGCCCAGATAGCCCACACTGGCATAGCCCCGCGCGACCAGCTCGCGCGCAGCCATGCGTCCGCATTCCACATTGTCGATCCCGACCACATGGACTTCGGGCGAGGTGGCAGACCGGCCGAACGTGTGCACCACTGGTACACCCGCATCATGAAAGGCCTTTGCAAAACTGGGCGGTAACGTCGAGGATGCCACGATAGCTGCATCAACCGAGTATTGGCGCAGCATTCGGACAGAGTTGGCAGGTTCGGTTTCGTCCGTCAGGTTCACGATAAGCGGGCGCAGGCCGCGTTCCTGCAAGGCGCGTGTAAACTGATCGAAGACTTCCAGGAAAATCGGGTTGTGAAAGTTGTTCGAAATCAATCCGATCAGTTTGGTGCGCCCGGTCGTCAGAGACGACGCCAGGGCATTGGGACTATAGCCCAGCTCACGGGCCGCCTTTTCAACCTTGCTGCGCGTTTTTGCAGAAACCGAGGCACCTTCGGTAAAGGTGCGCGACACGGCGGATCGTGAAACGCCGGCCAAAGCGGCCACGTCTTTCAGAGTTACACTCACGCCGGGGAACTCCGATAGTAGTGGGGCAGGGAAACAGATAGGTGTGGCATTGCTGGTGCATTATGCATCATCGATCTCGACTTGCAATCGGTTGCAACTGCGCCTCGGCATTTCGATATTGTTTGAATGCTGATGCTTTGACGGGAGAATGGTGGGTGATGAGAGACTCGAACTCCCGACATCTTCGGTGTAAACGAAGCGCTCTATCCTAATCCGCACGTGCAACAAGGTGCTGTTTTCCACTGCCGCAACCAGCACTATCTTGAAGAGATGTCTAGTGTTGTCAGTGGCTTGAAGGTTGCACGATCTTCTGGACGTATCAAGATCATTTGACAGCTTTCTGAGATCAGGTCTGTCGTTGATCGAACTGAAACAAAGAGTTGGTGCAGCGGTGGCGCAGCGCTGCATGCACCGCCGCAGGGGCTATGGGGGCATTTGTCCCTCTGTGATCCTTAGATAGGGGCTCCAAAAAGTGTGTTGCAAATTCTTGTCGGCCCGCACTTGTTATGTAGTGGAAAAGCAGCCCAAGTATTCGCAACGTAACTATACACCGAGGCGGAACTTGGTCGGTGTCATTCCGGTTTGACCTCGGAAAAAGCGAGTGAAATGGGACTTGTCAGAATAGCCGAGCATCAGACCAATCTCCGCAATTGTCATCTGGTCTTCTTTGAGGTGCTCTTTGGCGACATCGACACGCAGCCGTTTGATTTCACGGGGTAGCGTTGTGCCTTGTTGCTGAAGCGCTTTAAGAAACCGTTCCGGCTGTATTCCCAGCAATCCAGCCACCACCTTTGGTCTCAAATCGGTCTCATCCAGTTTGTCGCGTAAGACAGATCGCAAAGCTGCCACCACGGTTACTTCTTCATCTTGTCGCGGTGAGGCTATCGGCTTGGCAGAGCCCTCAGAGACATGGTGCAAAAACAACCATTCCACAGGAAAACTGATTTGCATTCCGGGATCGGTTCCAAGGCCAACCTCGATCCCTTTGTAGTCGATAGGCAGACCATTGATGTATCTGCTTTCCCATCGCACACGCGAAGAGTCCCAGGAATCGCCGACGACGGTCTGCAATAGGCGTACGTAGATTGCGGCACCAAAACCGGTCACCTGAATGGGTGGGACAGTTGGTTCCTGTTGCCTCTCGATACGATAAGTTGCTTTGTCTGCTTCAATGACAAGGCTGTGCCGCACAGAATTGGACTCCTGCGGTACGAGCTCAACAAAGCGGGTAAAAAACTCGAATAGCGTTTTTGTAGATTGCAAGGCTTGAGCGAAGGGTGGCCATCCTTGTAGGTCAAACGCCGCACCTACATTCAGTCCAAGGTATCGATCCCCTGATACTTCTGAGAAGGCGTTCACCAAACCGTAGACCAGCTCTGAGTGAACGAACACGGATGGGTCAGACAACAGTTCGGCTTTCAATCCGACTTGGTCCAATGCTGGTTGCGGATTGATCTTGCGTTCGGTGAGATATTGCAGAAACGGAGCGGCTAAGGAGAGGCGAATAAAGCCCTCGCTATGCTCTTGAGAGGTGGAGTTGAAAGGCAAGCTCGTCACCCATGTGATGAATAGTAGTTTTATTCAGTGGCCATTTTTACGAACACATTCGAACATGCCAATTCAAAAGTGGCAACCGAGGAAAAGATTTCCGGACTACAGTTGGCAAAACATGAATATGAAGGGAGTGCTTATGTCTGGTCTACGAATGTCGCTTTGCTCGACGGTAATTGTCGCTGCAGGTCTTTCTTTTTCAGCGTCCGCGCAGGCTCAGGATCAAGAAGACCCCCAAACGTTGTTTACCAACGTGCACATCTTCGATGGAGTAAATGAACAGCGTATCGAGAATGCCAGCGTATTGGTCGAGGGCAACCTGATTAAGGCCGTATCAACTGAAGTGATTGATGCCCCCAATGCTACGGTTATTGACGGAGAAGGGCGGACACTGACCCCCGGCTTTATTGAACTGCACGCGCATCTCATGCTGATGGGGCCGACCTTGCCTGCGATGGAAGCCAACACGACCTGGGAGGACTTTGCCATACACGGTGCGCGGATGGCCGAGATGTATTTGATGCAGGGTTTCACCACTGTCCGGGATGCCGGTGGTGCTAATGGCGGACTACGTAGGGCGATAGACTCGGGGCAAATCGAGGGCCCTCGTTACTATCCATCTGGGGCGTTTATCGGAACACGCGGTGGTCACGCTGACTTCGCGAATTTCACAGCACCACCCGGTTCAGAAACAAACATGGGTCGACTGAACATGGCTCAGGAGGTCAGTGGTGTTGATGACGTCTATAAATTCGCACGTAACAACTTTCGTATGGGTGCGACGCAATTGAAATTCATGCAATCCGGTGGTGTCGTGTCGGCATTCGACCCTTGGCAATTGCTGGCCGGGTCGCCCGAAGAAATCAGAGCCGCCGTCCAGGTCGCGAATGAATACGGCAGCTATGTCATGGCGCATTCCTATCGCAAGGAAGCAATCCTGAGTGCACTCGATGCGGGTGTGATGTCGATCGAACATGGTTTTTCTTTTGACTGCGAAATTGCCGAAGTCATGAACGAGAAGGGTGCGTACATAACAACAAACCTAACGGCATTTGACCCCGGCCTTCTCGACATTCCAGCTGTGGCGAATGTTCCGGCGAGCCTTGCCAAGGCAAAGTCTGCCTCGGCCACATTTGCAGGCTATATCGACAATATGAAAGAATGCCCGGTGAAGCGGGGTTTCCAGACAGACTGTGTTGGTTCTGTAGAGGCGTGCAATATCCAGATTGCCTACGAAAAACACTTAAACAATGATTTTTTCGGCCCCTATACGTCCATGGTGACACTGACATCAATGGGTGGCGAGGTCGTCGCTTTGTCAGGTGACTTTATGAACCCGTATACCGCTGGAAAACTGGGCGTTATCGAGGAAGGAGCCTATGCGGATATCCTGCTAATCGATGGTAACCCACTTGAAGACTTCTCAGTTGTTGGCACGGGCGATCAGTGGTTCGGTGCCGACCCGAGGCCTGAAAGCCCAGATACGATCCGACTGATCATGAAGGACGGCGTCATCTACAAAAACACACTGGATTGATCTGTCTAAATAGCCGGAGAGTATTTATGCAACATTGGCTTCGCTCAGTAGTATTCGTAGGGTTGGTTTGGTGTGGACAGACAGCCATGGCGACGCCTGAAGCCGCGTTGGACTGGGCAGACCTGCCGGACCCATCCTCGCAGGTCTTTGAAGACCCCTATCGCGATCTAAGCCCCGAACAGTTCGACGACGTCCTCTTCGTTGTGCGGATGCGCGGCAGGCTGCAGCAGGACGCTGGTAGCGCAGATGAAAGACAGAAATGGCAGGAGCTTCTGACCGAGACCGAGGACGCCTTGGCGGGAGTTGGCGTGGATGTCGACTGGCTGCTCGATCAGCGAGAGGCTGTGAAGGAACGGCGAAGAAAGGCAGGAACAAACGGAAATCCTCGCCTCGATGGTCAACCAATCACAATCGTGGGCTTTGCCATTCCAGGTCCAAGCGATCCAGACGGGCGACCTGTGGCGTATCTAGTGCCAGAACGAGGTATGTGTAGCCACATGCCTCCACCTCTGCCCAATCAAATGATCCGTGTGCGGTTGAATGGGGACTGGACGCCCAGCTATTTCCACGAACCCGTTCGGCTGACCGGTAAGCTGACTATCGATCCTTCTGTTCATAATATGATGGTTGTGGACGGCCTTATGCCTATGAATGCGACTTTCCAGCTAGATACGGAACGTGTCGAAACTCTGGAGACTGAAGCAGACAGGCTGGAATGGAAGCAGCGTGCCGCTGATCGTATCCGAGCGGCGGGCAATCGCAAGACCGGCGGGGCAAAGGCGTCTGAATGATAAGACTTCTAGTTGTCGCACTTAGTATTGCCTTTGCCGGCGCAGCGTCGGCTCAAGGTCTGTCCGGGCCTTCTTCGGTTGAAGCTGATCTAGAGCCCGGTGATGGACTGACCGACCCACAAAATCGTTCCGATTTTCCGCGCAACATCGCACCGGGTTGGTTTCAGTGGAAAGACCGACTGGCTGAGGGTGGATTTCGGTTCAACATTGATTACTTGGCATTGGGTCAAACTACGAATGCTGATCTGGGAACCGGTGAGGCGGCCAGCGGAATTGCGCGTTTCTACGGCAGTTGGCAGGCGACTGAACGGGGGTCTCTGACATTCAAGATCGAAGACCGGCACAGTTACACCGATGTTGCCCCACAGTTTCTTGGGCTGGATGGCGGAGCCCTTTCGATCACAGGGACGGCCTTCAACGATAATGGTTTACTGCTGACCAACCTGTTCTGGACCCAAAGGGCCGAGAACGGCTCGTGGACGCTGCAAGTTGGGCAGATTGATGTAACAGACTTTGTGGATATCTATGGGTTGGTAAGCCCCTACAGCGGTTTCCAAAACCTGTCTTTCAACACCAACCCTACACTTAACGCGCCTAATCCAGGCCTTGGTATTGCCGGTGGCTTAAAGTTGAGCGAGAACCTTTACGCCGTAGCCAGCGTCTCAGACGCAAACGCCGACTCGTCTGATCCAAACTTTGATGTGTTTAGCGACGGCAATCTCTTCAAATCACTTGAACTTGGTTACACCTCCGGCTTTGATCGCATCTACTTGGACAATGTCCATTTGACTCTCTGGCATGCGGATGCGGCTGACGATGGCAGTCGAGCGGAAGATTACGGCGCTGCGTTCTCTGCCGCATGGTTTGTTGATAATAAGTGGATGCCATTCTTTCGGGCCGGGGCCTCAAAGGGGACCGCTGCGCTTTATGACCGGTCCGTCTCTGCCGGACTGGGTTACTATGGTCGCAATACCGATTTGGCCGGGCTGGGCCTGAACTGGGCTGAGGCAAGAGGCATAGACGGTGACCAGTTCACGCTCGAAGCATTCTATCGGTTCTCAATCTCGCCCGGACTGCAGATCACGCCATCACTGCAGTTCATTTCCGACCCGCTGCTGAATCCCGCTCAGGATAGCATTACGCTGTTCGGCCTAAGAACCCGGATCGTTTTCTGAGGTGGATCGAAAGTGTCAGCAAAGATCAAAACAGTTAGGGAGGTTCTGTCATGAAGACCCTGTTGGCCGCATGCGCTATAGCGATCAATTTTGGTGGCGCACTACACGCCAGCGAGGAAAGCAAGACTTGGGATGCGTCAGAAAAGGCGAAGCAATTCGTGCAAGACACAATCGTCCTCGGCATGTTGGCCAGCCCCTACGGCACTGGTTGGACCGACTACGACCAGCTTCATACCTACTTCGCGCGGGCGCGGGACAACGGCATTACGGGACACGAGATGACGCTGGCTGCTGCGGATATGTCGTTTGAAACCCTGCTAGAGCAGCACTACCACTTTCGCTCGGCCATGGCGCAGCAACCGGAAAACTACCTGATCGTCAATGAAACCCGAGATATCGAAGCCGCCCATATCCAAGGCAAGACAGCCGTCATCTGGAACAGCCAAACCGCCACAATCCTGAATGGCGATCTTAAGAAAATGGCATTGCTAAAGGATATGGGGATCAAAAGTATGATCCTGGCTTACAATGACATTTTCCGAACCGGATCGGGGCAGTTGGCGGCCTATAACGGGCGCGACATTGGTCTGACGCCTTGGGGGCAGTCGGTCATCGATGAATTGGTGCGGTTCGGCATCCTGCTAGACCTAAGCCACACGGGTTCAAAAACGGCCAATGACGCAATGGATTATATGGACGAGAACTATCCCGGCGTACCATATGTCTATACGCACTCTGTTCCAGCTGGACTTTACGCGACCGAACCTAATGCCACGCCACGCGGATGCTATCGTGCCATTCCGGACGACGAAGCGTTGCGCGCGGCCAAATCGGGCGGCTACATTTCTCCGACTTTCACCGAATGGATGATGGACGGCGTTTGGCCTGAGGATGTTTCACCCAAACAGGCTGCTGATATGATCGACTACTATGTCCAACTTGTAGGGGTCGACCATGTTGGGATCGCAACGGATGACATGTTCTCGACTGAGCTTGTCGTGCAATTCGCAACTGAAAACGCGAGCATGTACGATGATGGCGGATACATGATCGACGCGTTCAACATAGGGGCTACCGGTAACGGTGAACTTGCCAAAATCCTTGCTGCGATTACCGATGACCTTTGGACAAGAGGTTATTCCAATGAGGACCTTGCGAAGATTTACGGCGGTAACAAGATGCGAGTTTATGCGCAAGTTTGGGAGGGCAAACCACCCGAACTATTCCTGAAAGAGTACCCGGAGCGTCTGCGCCTAAGGCAAGAACTTCGTGATGGGTTCTATTCGCGTTAGATTTTTAGGAGCTTACTGAAAGAAGACAGATTACATCCCGCACGGGCGAGGCTTATGCCCCGCCCTTTGCTAGGTTGTCCCGCTTCCAAAGAGGTTGCAGGTTGCTATAGTGGCAAAGTTCGATGAGGTGTTCCGGAGACCGAGCTGCCGAGAGGGGGATAATGTGATCTACCTCCCATTGACCATACCGATCCCATGTCATGCCGTCTGAGAACCGGGCTTCAATGTGCCGCTTTAGTTTGTCCTTAGAGCAACCGACCGCTAGAGATGGGCGTGCTCGCCCCGTCAGCGCTTGTCCCGACCGGTTTAGTACCGACCTGAACATACGGTAAGAAGGATCGGCTGCCCGACATTTCCGATCCCGCTCCACCGTTTTCCCGGCGTTACACTGCACGCATTGGCGATTGCTGACGTAGCGCTCGGCCATGTGCCCATACCTACACGGACGACCCGTCCAGAAACGAGAAAGGCCGCTCAGGGCGGCCTCTTCACGAGTTAGGAACGCCTGTTCCCCAGCTATGTCAAACGGCATTATGCAGCTACCGCCACGTGACGATCCTCCAATCGGGCAAGCAGCTCTTTCTGCCTCTGCCCGTTGGCACAAACCTGTCCACTATTGACCTCACCCGATAGCAGCCAGTTCAGCAGTAGGTTTCGCATTCTCTGAGATGGCATGTAGAGCGTCACCCGATGCCTTGGCGTGTAGGCACGTCCCGTACCGTTTAGACCACCGACACGTATTGCGGACCGGAACAGCCACTGCACCAGTTCGGTCAACGCATAGGCGTCAGAGAATCTTCGAGCCACATTGCTGTCGCGTTTCATGCCGAGGAAAGTGAGCAGTTGTGGGTTGGGGTTTTGGTCATATAGGTACACCGCAGTTGTGCACCCTATATGGTCATTGGTCCCACGTGTGGTGTTGGGTACGAAGCTCACACCGTCTGTGGTCCACACCGCATCAAAGACCTCTGTGTCCTTGTTGTACACTTCTTTCTTTAAGGCGCGACCAAACATCCGTGTGTGCGTTGCTAGCCTTCCTGCCTTTGGCTTTTGTCCGGTCGCAGTGTCATGCCATAGGCCACGTGCACAAGTTAGCATGATCGTTTTGGGGTCTACACCATACAGCTCTCTTTCCTTGAACTTGCGTAGCTTGTGACCAACCGATGAACACTGTCGGTGCGTTTTGATCGTGTTTAGCTGGGCGCAATGTGTCCACTTTTGGTTAGCTAATTCCGGTATGGGTAATACCGTCAGCGCGTTAGCAACATCTTCTCGCCATGCCGCCTCGACTTTCTTGTCCAGACGCTGCACGTCTAAAGTAAAGGAGCCGGGGTGGTCTTTCTGCAGTTTTTGCAAATATTGCAGCAGCACCGATCCTTCCGAAAGGTACGTGTAAATCGTCACGGATTTGGGCTTGAGCAAGAGTTCTTTGGGAATGGCGATGATGAACAGCTTCTCGCTTATGCGATACAGTGCGCCCGACTTGGCTTTTTCATAGAGTGATCGGTCAAATGTCTTGTCCCCTATACGGTATAGCTCATCCCACCTTTCCGTTGGAACAATACGTCCGTCAGGCTCCTCTTTTGCCATGCCAAGGCCGAGGTAAGCTGCATCAAAGTCAACCTTTCGGACTGTCTGTTCCACCTCGAAGGGGTTTACGACTTCGTCGATGATCATGTTGTACCCATCAAGTAGGTGATCGACTTCGATGGTCGGTTTGCCGTTGCTATCGAACTCAGTACAACTAGCAATCCCTGTGTCTTGGGTTGCCAATGTTCCAAGCCGGTAGAAAAGTGCATGAGTACAAGCGATTGACTTACCCGCTCGGATCAACTTCTCGCAGTGATCACTTTTGTTGCTGCCATTGCAAATAGGCTGTGTGAGGATGAAGTCGGAAGCTGTTCGGGCACCTTTGATGAACCGTTCCACTTCACTTAGGTAAGGGACAACGGCGACATACTTCTCCGACTTTTGGAAGCTGCGGTTGATTTCTGTGGATTTGCCATAACCACAGGGTTTGTCGACGATAGTGATATGGGGCATATAAGCCTCCTGTGTTCGGTCCATTGGACCAGTTTGGGGAATGCGCTCTGGTGGATGCCAAGCAAATGGAATTGCCCCGTTGGGGCGACTGGGAGAAAATCCCGGTGAACACGCAATGGCTAAATTAGAGGGATCAAGAGTCTTCTTTTCAGTAACCTTGCTTACAGGTCAGTACGTTTTTTATTTTATTTACATGTAGTTAGAGGGTACTTACTCCGCTCGCATTGGAGTGAAGGAAGCCCAAGCCATCAATGCAACCCGATCAAGGCTGACCAAGCGAAACCTGTATGCTCAACTGACGGAGGGGTTTTGCTCAATTGAGCGAGGGGTGTCGTTCGTTAGCTCAAGAGACGGAGGGTTAAAACCTGTGTGTTCATAAGAGGAAGGGTTAAGGCCATTGCTCAATGCTTGAGGGATTTAAGGCCAACCACTGAACAGCCAAAATGCACAAGGGACACCTGTTGTCGGTGGAAAAAGGTGAGGGTGGTCCCTGCTGCCGCTCTGGGTAAAGTATGACCACCCTGCACCGTATCAGGTCGATCTAAGCAAATTCGACGGCAGCCAGCTTTGCCACGATGTCATCGGTCTGTAGGTGGGTATAACGCATCAACATTCGCAAATCTCGGTGCCCACTGATCATTTGGACCTGCGCCAGCGATAACCCACTTTCCACAAAGCGGGATACTGCCTCGTGTCGTATATCATGAAATGTAAGGTCAACCACGCCTGCCCGTTGCCTGAGGCGTTCAAAGGCTAATCGCACAGAGTTACCAGACAGGGGCAAACAACGGTCGTCACCGCGTGGCAGGTCCGTCAATACGGCAACGGCACACGGGCTGAGAGGCACTGTACGGGCATGACCGTTTTTGGTTCGGGGCAAGAACACTGTCCGACGCTCAAGGTCTACATGCTTCCATCGTATCGAAAGCAATTCTCCGCGTCGCATTCCGGTCGACAAAGCCAGCGTCAGCAACGGCTTCATCAATGGAGACCGAGCTTGGTTCACGGCACCCAACAAAGCCTGCCATTCTCCTTCCTGCAATCGCCTCTCGCGACGGTTATCAATCTTTGGCCTTCGGACAGGCTTGACCGGGTTTCCTTGTGGCAGGTTCTGCCCCCAATCCTCACAGGCGACATCAAGGGCGTGCTGCAACCAACCCAGTTCCCTCACCACAGTTGCCGCCTTCATGGAGTTAATGCGCTGGTCACGATAGTGGACAAAGTCAGCGGATCGCAGCTTGCCGACCTTCCTACTGGCTAATTTGTAGCATTTACGCAGGAACCCGTTGATTGCATAACTCTCATTGTCAGCGCACCGTTTCTCGCTCGTGACGTCATCTCGGTACTTTCGCAGCACTTCACCAAGTGTCATCTCGGATACGCCCATACTGAGGGTTGGGGTTAGCAATCCCCTGTCGGCGTTCAACTCCGTTTCACGAGCCCACTTCGTCGCATCAGCACGCTTATGAAAAGACTTAGATCGGGATTGTCCGTCCTTCCGCACAGTCGCTTGCCACTTCCCGCTAGGCCGTTTTACGATTGTTGCCATAGCTCATATCTCCTGTGTTGGAGACATCTTTTCCGTTTAAGTGCAGCGGAGGCGCAGCGGACACAGTTTCATGCGCAGCACAGCAAAAGGTGCTAGTCGCGTAAGACCTTGATACATTGTGGGGAAAGGATGGTGGGTGATGAGAGACTCGAACTCCCGACATCTTCGGTGTAAACGAAGCGCTCTACCAACTGAGCTAATCACCCGTGACGCTGCATTTAGCCAAGCCTGCGGGCGGGCGCAAGAGGGTCTGGAAGATTTTCTTGTATTCCTTGATCAGCAGCCGACCAACGTTGCATCGTATGAGCGGTCGACTGAACATACGTGTACTCAGGACCCCCCTCAGGCCAAGGAGTGTGCAACCCAATTCCAGGCAGATCGACAGCAAATTTTGCGCTGAGCTTTCGACCCACCATGTGTAAATGGCCAAAGGCGCTTGCGCGCCACCTGTGGCGTCCGATATTCCCGGAGAAACTGAAACGATCCGGTCGGGAGAATACATGACCCTATCCTTCGGCCGCCGATTTTGGATGGTGGCACTGGTCTTTGGCATATTGGCGCTGGCCCCAATCCGGGCCGGTGCCGAAGGCATTCTGGTTTTTGCAGCGGCCAGCCTCAAGACCGCTTTGGATGAAATTGTGGTGGGGTATGAAAACCAGACCGGCCAGAGAGTTACTGTTTCTTATGCGGCGTCGTCGGTTCTGGCGCGGCAGATTCAGCAGGGCGCACCTGCGGATATGTTTGTCTCGGCCAACACGGATTGGATGGATGTGTTGGAGCAGGATGGTCTAATTCGGACAGATGCTCGAGTGGATTTGCTGGGCAACGGTCTGGTTCTGATCGGGTCTGATGATCGTGTCGAAATGGGCGAAATCCAACCGGGCTATGACCTCAGGGCGGAATTGAAAGATGGCTATCTGGCCATGGCACTGGTTGATGCGGTGCCTGCCGGGATTTATGGCAAAGCGGCTTTGCAGAGTCTGAACCAATGGGAAGCTGTGCGGAATCAGGTGGCGCAGGCCGACAATGTTCGCGCTGCGCTGGCTCTGGTGGCAGCAGGGGCCGCGCCATTGGGGATCGTGTACCAATCAGATGCCAAGGTGGAGGAAAGGGTCCAGGTCGTTGCGACTTTCCGCGCCGACCTGCATCCACCGATAATTTACCCTGCGGCACTGACCCTCAATGCAAAAGAAGGAGCACACGCTTTCCTTGAACACCTGAAGACGGATGCTGTCACGGCTGTATTTCTGGAGCAGGGATTTACCCTGCCGGGCAGGTGATTGCCTTGGATTGGTTAGGGCCTGCAGAAGTTGAAGCCTTGAAACTTTCACTGCGCGTGTCCTTTTGGGCGACGCTGGCGACTTTGCCGTTTGGGATATTTGTCGCTTACGCTCTGGCCCGCTGGCGGTTTCCGGGGCGACAGGTTTTGAATGGTCTGGTGCATTTGCCGCTGATCCTGCCGCCGGTTGTCACCGGATACCTGTTGTTGCTGACCTTCGGCATTCAAGGGCCACTGGGGCGGATCTTGGCCGAGTTCGGGATCGTAGTGGCCTTTCGCTGGACAGGTGCAGCCCTTGCCGCCGGAATCATGGCCTTCCCTTTGATGGTCCGGGCGATACGTTTGTCGATCGAAGCGGTGGACCCGAAGCTGGAACAGGCAGGAGCAACACTGGGCGCGTCGCGCCCGATGGTGTTTTTTACCGTGACCTTACCGATGATTCTACCAGGGGTCATAGCCGGGTCTATTTTGGCTTTCGCCAAGGCCATGGGTGAATTCGGTGCGACGATCACTTTCGTGTCCAATATTCCGGGTCAGACGCAGACATTGCCTTCGGCTGTTTACGCCTTTTTGCAGGTTCCAGGCGGCGAGGCCGCTGCGACGCGGCTGGTTCTGATCTCGATCGTCATCGCGATGAGCGCGTTGTTGCTTTCAGAATATGTGGGACGCCGCGCCGCCGCGCGGGTGGCCGGATCATGAGCCTGTCTGTTCGATTGCACCACCATCTGCCAGGGATAGATCTGGACGTCAGTTTTGATGCACCCCCCGGCGTAACAGTGCTTTTTGGGCGCTCCGGATCGGGCAAGACCACCATTGTCAACGCAGTCGCAGGGTTGCTGCGGCCCGAGGCGGGACGTGTGTCTGTGGATGACTGGGTTCTGTTCGACACGGAAAAGGGACTCTGGCTGCCGCCGCATCGGCGTCGATTGGGATATATTTTTCAGGAAGGGCGGTTGTTCCCTCATCTGACCGTGCGTCAGAACCTTGCTTATGGGCGATGGTTCGCGCCGAAGAATACACGACGCGAAGACCCCGACAGGGTCATCGACATGCTGGGCATCGGTCATCTTCTGGACCGCAGACCTGCCGGGTTGTCAGGCGGTGAGAAACAACGCGTCGCCATCGGGCGGGCCTTGTTGGCAAGCCCGCGATTGATCCTGGCAGATGAACCTCTGGCGGCACTGGATGATGGGCGAAAAGCGGAAATCCTGCCCTATTTCGAGCGTCTCAGGGATGAGGTTTCGGTTCCGATCCTCTATGTGACGCACTCGGCTGCTGAAGTGGCCCGATTGGCAACGTCCGTCGTTGCGTTGCAGGATGGCAAGGCCGTTCGTCATGGGCCCGCATCCGAAGTTCTTGCCGACCCGTCTGTGGCCCCTACGGGTGTCCGTGCCGTCGGGGCCGTGTTGCAGGTTCAGGTTGCAAAGCATCATTCCGATGGACTGACGGAATTGAATGCCAATGGCGCACGGTTGTTTCTGCCTCGCATTGCGCATGAGATCGGAGCTAACTTGCGTATTCGTATTCCTGCGCAGGAAGTGATCCTGTCGAACAAAAAACCCGAGGGGCTTTCGGCGCTAAATGTGCTCAGCGGCACTGTCGAAGAGATCCGGTCGGGCGAGGGACCTGGTGCGATCGTGTCCGTAAGGACCCCGGCGGGCAATGTGCTGGCGCGGGTCACGCGTCGATCTGTTGCGGCCCTTAACCTGCAACCGGGCAGCACATGTCATGCGGTGATCAAGACGGTTGCATTGGCTCCGCAGGATGTCGGCGGACATATTGTGGCCGGTAGTTAGTCTCGGGCGAGGGCGAGGGCGCGGGCTTCGTGTTCGCGCAGTATCAGACGAGCCGCGCGCCCGAACCCGGTATGACCCGGGGTCGGCCTGTCCGGGAATATTGCGGCCAGTTCCCGCAACGCGTCAGAGGACAAGGTATACAGCGCCTCTTCCCCCAGAAACAGGCTTTCGGCCAGCGCTCCGTTGGCGCTCAGGATTTCGTGTCGGTCCAGCAGGACGTGGAGATATTCGATGGCTTCAACAGATGTATCGATGCCAATGCCGGGCCATCCGCACAGGTGTTTGGCGGCAACCAGGGCTTCGGATGCGCTGAAAAGCAACTCGACCTTCGGGCCCTTTACCAGAATTCTGTGCTGTTGCGACACGAGAAGGTCGCGAGAGGGTTCGTTCGGCCCGAGACTGCCCGCCGAGATACGAACGGGGCGCATAACAGGTTCATCGCATAATCGTTCGCGTGGAATCGTACTGCTTTCGATCCAGCGGATGGGTTGCAGACCGTTATCCTCGGTAGCCACCTTGTGACCTACCTCCAGCGTTTCAATCGCAGTTGGGCCGTTTTCAGTCTCAATCAGAGTTCCGGCTGCAAAACAGACGCCTTCAATCCTGATGACCACTTCCACCGGGTCCGGTGTGCCGGTGAATGGAAGGGTGAATGGGCCGACTTGCGTTGTACCCGAGACGCTGATGAAGAAAGAATCGAAGACAACTTCGCCTTTGTCGAGACCATCGAAAAATGTCGGGTCGACGGTATAGGTCCACTCTCCTGTGTTCGGGTCGATCGAGGCGGTTCCGTTGGCGGGCTGTGCCGCTATCGTCCAGGTTTGTGTGACCGGATTGAAGTTTCCATTGTCCAACGTGGGTTGTCCCGTCTCCACGTTGGGCGGGAAACCAGTCACATCCCCGGTCAGTTCGCCTGTGATCGGAACTGAAACCAATTAACCCTCGCCTTGCTGCAACACGCGTTCAAATTCCTTCTTTCGATACAGGCGCATGTGAACTTCGCCTGCTTCATCCCGCGTCCATTCGACAATCCGATTGCGTGTCATGTCACTGTCCATCCGGTTGGTGCGCACACGCTGGTGCGGGATCTCCTGCTTGAGGATATCAACAATTTGGCTGGTCTGTCCAAACGGGGCCACCAGATCGATGATCCAGAAAGAGGGTCCGCTGGTGAAATCCGCGTCTGTGAGGGGTTTTCCCTTTACTGCATAGCGGTGCTCGACCTCGGGGCTGAGCCCGGCGAACGTGACAAAGCCTCGGGGGAATCCGTTCTGTCGGAAGATATGGTACTGGCCCAGGCGAAACGGGGTTTCGAACGCATACAAAACCTGTGCCAGACTGCGTTTCTGATGTGTTGTCGTCAGCCCTGCCAGATAGAACATTGCGCCCAGATCCGAGTATTTCTCAGGCGGGAAATCAAACCAGTCTTTTGGAAACGTCTTGCTCAAAGAAATACCCAACAGTGTAACGGGACCCAAAAGTTTACAGAGAGTGTAATGCTTTCCTGCAATTTGAGTAGAATTAATTCGCTGTTGTGGTCAGTGTTACAGGTTCGTTGGCATGTCCCGCTTTACTCGCAGGTCGTCCCGGCTATGTTATTGGTATCGGCCCCTTGTTTCGGGATATCTGGATTATGCGTTTAGTAAAGTCTTTTGCTGCTGCTGCACTTTTGTTGATACCTGCCATGGCCGAGGCTGTTGGGTTCGGTCTGTCCGTTCGACCGCAATTTCGCACGGAAATCACTCCGATGCCGGACGGTGTCTATGAGGTCAAGGCCATCGGATCGTCAGCGCCCGTGAACTATTGGTGTGGGATCGGGGACTATGCGATCCGCTCGCTGGGCGTGCCAAACAACCAGCGGATCTATATCTGGCGCGCCTATGAACCCGGTGTCCGGACCGTGCAATTCTCGCTGACCCCGCCGCCGGGGGTGGATACCAAGCCCGGGTATTCCATCACCGTCAGGAAAGTTGGGGCAAATATGTCGGCGTCGTCGGCGCAGAACTACTGCTATGACAATTTCATCATGGACACGTTCTAAGCGTCAGACCCATTTCGCCAACGGCGGCAGGCTCATCAGAACGGCGTCCGGGTCATGTCCGGTTTCCAGTCCGAACTTAGTGCCGCGGTCATAGACCAGATTGTATTCCGCATAAAGACCGCGATGCACCAACTGAGTGTCTTTGTCGGAGTCCGAGAAACTCTGTACACGCCGTTTTTCAACCAATGGCAGGAAAGCCGGCAGGAAAGCCCGACCGATATCCTGCGTCAGGGCGAAATCCGCCTGCCAGTCTCCGGTGCAATAATCATCCATGAAAATACCGCCTACGCCGCGTGCGCGTTTGCGGTGGGGGATATAGAAATACTCGTCTGCCCACTCCTTCAGACGTGGATAATGTCCGGGGCCATGCGGGTCCAGATGAGCCTTTTGGGTCGCGTGGAAATGCGCCGTGTCTTCATCATACTCGATGCAGGGGTTCAGATCTGATCCGCCACCAAACCACCAGGCGTGCGGGGTCCAGAACATCCGAGTGTTCATATGCACCGCTGGAACATGCGGGTTCTGAATATGCGCCACGAGGCTGATCCCCGAGGCCCAGAAACGTGGGTCTTCGGTCATCCCGGGAATGCCTTTGCGTGCTGCCATTGCCTGTTGTGCACGCTCGCCCAGGGTCCCGTAAACTGTCGAGACATTGACCCCGACCTTTTCAAACACACGCCCGCCTCGCATTACGGACATCAGACCGCCGCCTGCGTCAGAGCCGTCTTCGGACTGGCGTTTGGTTTCCTTCACTTCAAACCGGCCGGGTTTCATGTCGGAAAACGGGCCGGCATCGTGGCTGTCCTCCAACGCTTCGAACGCGGCAACAATGTCGTCGCGCAATTGGCGGAACCAGGCAGAGGCGGTGGATTTTTCTTTTTCGAACATGGGTCTTAATGCGCAGGTGCGGCAACAGGGTCAAGCAATGTGCGGCCGCCGTCGATTGTCAGGATCTGGCCGGTGATGAATCCAGCTGCATCCGATGCCAGGTACTGCGCGGTTTCCGTCAATTCGGTGGCCGACGCGATGCGGGCAAGCGGTGTGTGCTTTTCGATATCGTCGCGGAAGTCTCGGTTCTCTTTCAGCGTCGATTGAAGGGATGCGCTCATGACCGAGCCGAGCGCAATCGAATTGACCCGGATGCGGTTCGGCGCCAGCGCCACGGCCAGTGAACGTGTCAACTGATCCAACGCGGCGGTCGACACGGAATAGGCCATCAGGTCCGGATGCGTGCGCCGGGCTGCGATTGAAGACAGGTTGATGATCGATCCTGCCGGGCTTTCATCGTCATCCCCGGACTGTTTGATCATACGCTTTGCGACCAGTTGGCTGAGCCGCAGGGCAGGCATCAGGTTCTGGTTCAGCAAGGTGCGCATCGAGTCATCATCAGGGTCCAGCGGATCAGACTGGATCACCTGGCGCGCCCCGTTGATCAGAATATCCACCTGATCAAACGCATCCAGTGTTGCCGACAGTAAATTGGCAATGGTCAGCTTTTCGCGCAGATCGCCTGCGAAGTAGCGAATATTGCCGTCCTCTGCCTGTTCCCCAACCTCATCGACCAGGCTTTTTTCATCTATATCGGCGAACATGACGTTTGCGCCCGCATCTGCGAAATGCCGTCCTATGGCCAGCCCGATGCCATTGGCCCCGCCTGTAACGATTGCTGTCTTGCCTGCGATGGAAAAGGACATACGAATCCTCCTGAATTGGGGGCAGGTTAGCGAGCCTTAGCGTCGAGGGCGAGTGGCCTGAAACACCTTGAACCGGTTGTCGCCGGCGACTTCATTGACCTGAGTGAATTGTTCGTTCAGCGTTGTCTCGTATGGAAGGTGGCGATTTGCGACCATCCATAGGGTCCCGTTGCGGGTCAGATTTCGCGCGGCAGCGATGATGAACCCCTGACCCAGCGTTGGATCCGCGCTGCGTGAGGTGTGAAACGGAGGGTTCATCACCACCGTGTCTATAGGCTCTGGCGCAGTCCAGGTGACGGCGTCGGCCCAATAAAACCGGGCCTTCGGGTCAGATGCGTTGATACGCGCGCAGTTGAGGGCCAGGTTGTCTGCTTCGACAAGGTGCACGGATTTCACAGTGTCGCGCTTCAGGATCTCTGCGGTCAGATACCCCCATCCTGCACCCAGATCCGCCACGTGAGGCCCCAGCTTGGCGGGCAAGGCGTTCAGCAACATGGCCGAAGCGGGATCAATTCCGTCGGCTGAAAACACACCCGGTGCCGTGTGGTATCCATCGACCATCTGCGTCTTTGGCGCGGCCCAATCCGCGAAGGTCTGTGTGTCAGCCTGAAACCAGAAAATTTTACCGTGGGCTTTGGATAGAGGCCCTTCGACCGAGGTCCTTTTGCGTACATCTTTCAGAATGCTGTCCACACCGTCGGTCTTTGCGCCATCGATCACGACAACGCCTCGGGCTCGTGAACTGGCCAGATGGATCATCGCCCGCGCCAGCGCCTTGGCGCGCGGCAAAAACACAATGGCACCCTGACAGGGGCCGTCTGTTTCTGGCACCGTGTCAAAGCCCTGCGCAGCAAAATGGTCGTGAAAAGGTTTGAACGGTTGCACCACCTGCGCCCCCTGGGGAAGCACTGACAAATCATGGTCTGGCACGGGGCAGATCACGCTAAGAGGCAGCGACAGCGACAGGCCGTTTTGCAATGCAAGTTCCAGGCGAGGGGACATGGGCGATTCCGGCAGAAAGTGGGTGAGCGTCAGGCGAAAAGCCTTATTCTTCGCGTTCCATGGTGCATTGCAGCGGGTGCTGGTGCCTGCGGGCAAAATCCATCACCTGGCCAACTTTGGTCTCGGCAATCTCATGACTGAAGACGCCGACGACGGCTACACCTTTTTTATGCACGGTCAGCATGATCTCGAACGCTTCCGCATGGGTCATGCCAAAGAAACGTTCCAGCACATGAACCACGAACTCCATCGGCGTGTAATCGTCGTTCAGCAACAGCACCTTATACAAAGGCGGACGCTTGGTTTTAGGGCGCGTCTGCAGCAGGACGGACGCGTCGCTGTCGTCGTCCGGTTCGTCAGACATCATCCAGGTCTTTTCCAGCATCGTAGGCAACGGTCCGATTCAGGCTTGGGGTTTATCTCCGCGCTTATATAACGTGGGGATGGCCGGTGAAAAGAGCAAGCGGACGTAAACAAGATGACTGACAGGCTGACGACAATCGGTTTCGATGCGGATGATACCCTTTGGCACAACGAGCGATTTTTTCAGCTGACGCAGGCGCATTTTGCTGAATTGCTGGCCGAGCATGCCGACCGGGACCATCTGATGGAGCGGCTTCTGGCAGCCGAAAAGCGCAACATTCGACATTACGGTTATGGTATCAAGGGCTTTGTCCTATCGATGATCGAAACCGCTATCGAGGTCACTGACGACCGTGTTCCGGCCTCGGTCATTCGCCAATTGATCGAAGCCGGCCAAGAAATGCTGGCCTATCCGATCGAGCTGTTGCCCCATGCCCGCGAAGCCGTGGAAGGCATGACCGACTTGTGCCGGGTTGTCTTGATCACCAAAGGGGACCTGATCGATCAAGAGCGCAAACTGGCTCAGTCGGGTCTGGGCGATCTGTTCGACGCGGTGGAGATCGTGTCTGAAAAAACCCCTGACACATACCGGTCCATATTTGACCAACACGGTGACGGCCCGGCGAGTGCGATGATGGTTGGCAATTCCATGCGATCTGACGTTGTGGCTCCGATTCAGGCTGGAAGCTGGGGGGTTCATGTCCCGCACGGCCTTGTCTGGCAGGTGGAGCATGCTGAAGCCCCGGTCGACAGTCCCCGATTCCGGGAGTTGAGGGATTTGGGCGATCTGGTCGATCTGGTGCGCGGCCTGAAGTGATGTTGCCTTTTGGCCGCAGTTCCACAAAAACCCAGCCGTGTGTTGACCCAGTTCTGCCTCAATCGCGCATCTGGTGTGCTTTGGGCAGTATCTGTCTAGATATAGCCCTGTTCGGGCGGCGTAACGAAACCGCGAAAAGCTCAGCTTTCGGTTTATTTCACTAGGTCTCTGTGATAGTCTGTACGATAATAAAACAAAATTTGCTGACCGGGAAAACCCGGCGGCGCGAGGCAGACAGAGGCAAATACCGTGCAGATTCGGCGGACAGTTCCGGCCCGAATGGGCTTATTCCTTATAGCGTTGCTATGTGTGCTGGCGTTTGGGCCGCTCAAATCCATGGCGGCACCCTACGCTGCGATGGTGATCGATGCCCGAACCGGAGAGGTTCTGCATTCGCGTAACGCTGACACTCGGTTGCATCCGGCGTCGCTGACCAAAATGATGACGCTTTATGTTGCGTTCGAAGCCGTGCGAAACGGTGAAATCACGTTGGATACCCAAGTTCGGATCACCAAGAAGGCAGCGGCCGAGCCGCCGTCGAAGCTTGGCCTGCGCTCGGGTCAGACGATTGCATTCCGGTATCTGATCCGTGCGGCAGCCGTAAAATCGGCCAATGATGCGGCCACCGCCATCGGGATTGCCATCAGCGGGTCCGAGGCGGCCTTTGCGCGGCGCATGACGCGGACCGCGAAAGCGATGGGTATGGGCCGCACGACCTTCAAGAACGCCCATGGTCTGACCGAGTCGGGGCACCTGTCCACCGCGCGCGACATGACCACGCTGGGGCGGCATCTGCTGTATGATTACCCGCAGTATTACAACCTGTTCTCGCGGCAATCGACGCATGCTGGGATTAAGACCGTTCCCAACACCAATCGCCGCTTGCTGGCCGCCTACAAAGGGGCTGACGGTATCAAGACCGGGTATACCCGTGCGGCGGGCTTCAATCTGGTGGCGTCGGCGAAACGCAAGGACGAGCGCATCATCGCAACCGTCTTTGGTGGAAAATCCGGTGCCTCGCGCAACGCCAAGGTTGCAGAGCTTCTGGATATGGGTTTCCGTCGTGCCCCGTCGCGCGCACCCATTCGCAAACCGGCACGCCCCGCTTATGCGGGCAATACCGGGCTGGGTGGCAATACGCAGGTGGCAAGTGTGAGCGGCGCGCCAAAATCCAGCCTGCGCCCGATTGTACGGCCAACTGCGGCAACGCAGGTGGCAAGTGCTGTTGCGGCGGCAGCCGATCAGAACAGCGATCGCATCACCAGCGGTATTGCGGCGGCCATTGCCGAAGCGGATATCGCGCCTACTGCCCCGCCTGTCGAAACCTCAGATACCCGTCCGGCATTGCGTCCGGACAATCTGGTGCTGGCGTCGACCAAAACCTCCAAACAGCCAGAGCCCGAGCAGGAGGTCGTCACCCGCCTGTCCTCGTCCGGTGGTCACCTGTGGGGCGTCAATGTGGGTCGTTACACCACGCGGTACGAGGCCGAGAAGGTTTTGCTGAAGACTGCATTGTCGGAAATGACCACGCTGGAAGGCACGCTGCGCAAGGTAAACCAAAACTCGCGTGGTTTCGATGCAACCTTTCAGGGCATGACCCGCGAACAGGCTGATCTGGCCTGTCGTCGTCTGCAGGCCCGCAACGTCACCTGTTTCATGATCGGGCCGTCATAAGGTTCGGCATATTCTCTCCTGAACGGGTCTGGGCTGCGGTGTTCCGCAGCCTTTTTTTCAGTCGAAAACGTGACCGTGCTGGTATTGTTCATCCTGTCCGGCGGCAGCCGTCAGGGCGGCGACGTTGTCCTTGGTGAAGAACCCGTCGTATTTGTGACACCGCTCGATATACTCGGTAATCAGCAGGGTGTGCTTCGAGTGTTTCGAGAAGATCTGTTTCAGGTTCGGGTCATCTTTGCACTCACCCACCACATGGGCTAGAAACGGCACGCCCTTGTCCTTCAAGGTGTTCACCACGAAATCGACGTTCTTTTCCCCGGCGCCGTGATCGCCATCCTGAATCTCTACGGCCATGTGGTGTAGACGGCGGCCAAAATTGCGCACGAAATCTTCGGTCGGCATTGGCAGTTTGGCGAAGGAATTGACGAAAGATGGCGTATTGTTTGCGGTGAAAACCTTTGCCGGAGACTTTTTGTCATCGTCCACGTTGCCGCTGCGGTTCACGTTGGTCGATGAGTTCATGTCGAATATGTTGTAAGCACCCCAGAAATAGTAGGGCACCATGGTCAGGAATTCGAGGATCGCATCCTCGCGCTCACCCGCCAGCACCCGGGTCGCAAGATGGTCGATTCCCAGCATCAGCGGGGCGATCCTGCTTTCGGTTCCGAAGGCGGCGGCCCGTTCCAGACGGGCCTGTTCCGTATTGCTCAGCAACACGCGATCCCCAAGGCCCAGACTGTCGGTGTCGTTAAAGTCGTGGGTCGAATACCCAACCCGGTTGCAGGTAAAGTCCGACGGCGTGGTGAACCGGAATCCGTCTGATGTGTAGAACGGGTTCTCGGTGTCGCCGGAATACTCGAAGCGTATGTTCTGATCCTCAAGTGCTCCGGTCAGCGCGTCCAGATCACTGGCAGCGAAAACCTCACCTACATAACGCGTCTGAGGCATGTTGCGCGCCAGCGGGTACATGCGGTTGATGCGGGGGATGAAATCTTCAAATCCGGGGCTGAGCGGGGCCATCAGGATAAGCGCGGGATAGTCGGGATGCGAATGCAGAACCGAAAATCTGTGGGTCTGCCCCAGATAGCTGGCGGTGTGCCGATAAGGCGTCATCACGTAAAGCTCGACCATTGTGTCGAACAGCGCACCGGGTTCGACCTGAATGGTAATGGCCTTCATTGCGCCAACCTGATCCGCGACGCCCGAGCTTGTCCGGCGTTGATATATCTTCGGAAGGTACTCATTGAAGAAGTCCGAGTTCTTCTTATCGCCTCGGGGCTGATAAGACATCAGATCAAATGACATTCCACGACCTCCTTGCACGTGCCCGCTGTGGGTCAATGCATTGTTTGCAATTATGGTATTCAGAATATGCGTTTGCCCGTCATGCTAAGCGCTGAGACCTGCACGGGCAACAGTCGTAAAACTGGGCTGCTGGTGTTAACGCATGATGTTCAGCGGGTGAATTTCGTCACCTCTACACCGCCCCCGATCAGGCTTTCGCGAACTGAGCGGGCAATCTGAACAGCAGTCGGTCCGTCCCCGTGAAGGCAAATCGTGTCGATGGATGTCTCCAGCCGCTTGCCGCTTTCGGTGATGATCGCGCCTTCACGCACCATGTTCAGGATGCGTGGTCCGGCGACATCCGCGTCGTGGATCACGGCTCCGGGCAGGCTGCGGTCAACCAATGTTCCGTCGTCATTGTAGGCGCGGTCGGCAAAGATCTCGCCCACCCAATTGCAGCCCAGCTCGCGCACGGCGTCTTCCTGTTTCGTCACGGCAAGAACCATCACGATGATGTCAGGGTCGACGTCCAGCGCGCCCTGATAGCAGGCCCGCGCCATATCAATATCAACCGAACACATATTGGCCAGTGCTCCGTGCAATTTCAGGTGCCGTACTTTAGTGCCGACCGCTCTGGCCACGCCCATCGCCGCACCCAATTGATACCGCACCAGATTGCACAGGTTGCCTTGAGACAGCTTCATGTTCCGGCGACCAAAACCTTGCAGATCGGGAAACCCGGGATGCGCGCCGATGCCGACATCATTCTCGGCCGCCAGCTTCATTGTAGATGCCATTACATCCGGATCACCTGCATGAAAGCCGCAGGCAATATTGGCGGAGGTGATGATTTTCAGAAGGCTTTCGTCATCGCCCATTTTCCATGGGCCAAAGCTTTCCCCTATATCGGCATTCAGATCGACGCTTGGCATCGGCACATCTCCTCAGTCGGTGGCAGAGATCACTCCGCTGATCAATTGGTAGGACAACAGGTCCGGGATGTCATGCGGGTCACGCACCAGCGCCTCGACTTTTGAGGGCAGGCGGGCAAGATCCGCCAGGAATGCCGAGTGCAAATCGGTGGCCTGATCCAAGCTCACAAATTCGAACGTGATCGCTCCGCCAGCGGGCGACTGCGCTGCGCGGGGCATGTCGCAGGGCAAAACGGTCGCGATGCGAGGGTACCCTCCTGTGGTCTGGCATTCAGGCAACAGGATGAACGGGTTTCCGGTTCCGGTCATCTGGATGTCGCCCGGGGTGATCACCTCGGACAAGATGTTCAGTTGGCCAGTGGCCGCGAACCCGTCGCCGTCACTGTCCACTTGCATTCCCATACGGTTGGCGCGGGCGCCACGATGGAATGAGGTGTGGACAAATCGATCAAGCGTTGCGTCATCAAACAAGGACGTCTGAAAACTGGCGACGACGCGTAACACGCCACCCGAGAAGCGCTCGGAAGGGGTCAGTTTCAAACCTGCGTCGCCTGCATCCGGACCACATGTCAGCCTGTCGACTGGCTGCGCTGCTCGCCCGATCCGTGCCGTCAGGTGCGCTGATCTAGATCCAAGAAAAACCTCTGAATCGATACCGCCCCCCAAGTGAAGATAGCCGTAATTGCCTTGCAGGGCCGCACCGATGATCAGCCGTTGTCCGGGCTCCAAGCGATGCGAGGCGTTCCAGGCCACGGGGCTGCCATCAATACTGGCCTGCATCCGCGCACCAGTCAAAGCGATGCGCATGTTCTGTGTGGCCTCAAACTCGCCACCCATTCCGGCCATTTCCAACGCGGCGAGTTCCGGGCTCTGTCCCAACAACGCGGCCCCTTCAAAAAGGGCCAGTGTGTCGGCAGCACCAGACCGGGACAGGCCCTGGTCCAGATAACCAATGCGCCCCTGGTCCTGGATGGTGCAAGTCGGGCCGATCTGGTGGACGATCAGGCTCATGGCGCAATCTCCTCGCAGGTTGCCCCGCCCGTGCCATCCTCATTGTTGGCCTTAATGTGATCCAAGTCTTCGCGGGAAACGGGCTCGAACATCAGTTCATCCCCGGGGTTGAGGGCGAATGCCTCACTTGTCTCAGGTCGGAAACACCGAAAAGCCGTCTGCCCGACATGTCGCCACCCGGTTGGCGTTGGTCCGGAAAACAGCACAAACTGAGATATTGCAAGAACCAGAGCGCCTTCGGGCACCATGGGGGTCAGGTTTTGCAGCCGCGGAATGTTGAACTCGGGGGGCAATGGCCCAAGGTAGGGTTGCCCGGGGGCAAACCCTATCGTCAAAACCCGCACGCGGGACTGGCCAAGCCGCCGTATCGCTTCTGCCGGCGCGAGACCGGCAGCAGCAGCGGCATCGTCCAGCTGAGGCGCAAGGTCGGTGCCATAGACCGTCGGTATGCGCCATAGCCTGCGGCCAGTTGGAAGCGGCGTATTGTACCAGTCCCTTTGGTCAACCAGGTCCTGAAGCTTGTGCAACATCTGCTGATGGGTGGTGCGTTGCGTGTCGAACCGAACATACGCCGAGGCCAATGAGGCTGAAGACTCTGTGACCTCTGACCACTGAAGCCGATCCACTTCAGATCGGAACGCCAGCGCCGCTCGGTTCGCGGTCTCAGACATTGTGTCCGCAAAAGTTACAAGCGCTCCGTCAAACCCGACGGTTCTGACCAAAGGGAACGGAAGGTGACGTGCCATGCCTGTCTCGCTACTGAAGCCGAAAACGAATTGCCGGGACCAGAGCGCATCCCGGAGAGATGTGCAAGATAGGTGATCAGAATGCGGGCCCACTGAAGGCGCGGTCGGACTTCTTAATGTCTGGTTGTCAGACTCGCCACGGTTCGAAATCTGATATTTGAGGGATTCCATGCTGAATCCGTTAAAGTCAGCGAGTCGACTCGCTGATTTGAGTCGCGCAGCCTTGTGTCCAGCATTGGTCAAATCCCAATATATAGTAGTGTCGCCTTTTGCCTTTGGTGCTGATCCGTGGTCACCCAATGGGAAAAGTCCGGGTCAGCAGGTATGAGGTGGCCTTTGAGGTTCTTCACTGCATTGACTTTAAACAATTTTTTGGAGTGTTTCAAAAAAATGCTCAGCGGCGTCATTTTCCACTTGCGGCTTTGTCGGGTTATACTTAGAACCCCCTTCACCGGCGCTGCTGAGGCGGTGCTGACGGGCTGGAGAGACGGTCGGACGCATCGGAGAGACGGTGGAGACG